>JAILGV010000175.1 GCA_024696355.1 Solobacterium sp. | reverse complement strand
AGACAGCAAGGGCTCAAAAAGTTCTCCAAAAGGTTTCTCTTTTTTACCTCGGTAACATGATTAAGCATACGCCGTTACTGTCTATGGTATTTGATAACGCTAATAGATTACTCTCAATGACAAGGAATGTCAACAGTTTTTTCATCCTGCCGCAGAATTCCGGCATAGTTTTTATAAACAGGCAGCTTTCCTGTATATGCATTATTTTACTGCGCTGTTTTGAAGCAAAAAGACAGACAATGTCTGTCCGTTTTACAGTCTAGCTCATCTGCCTGGATGAAGAATCATCGTCATCATCGTCATCATCATCCCAGTCGTCATCTCCCAGATTCAGCGGCTTTCCGTTTTCCAGTTCATAAATGAATATATTCAGCAGAGCCTCAGCTGCCGTTTTGATGTCATCATCCATTTCCTTTCCGAGCTCGGAAAGCTTTTCCAGACATTCCTCGTAGCTGTATCCCATGGAAGGAAGATCAAATTCATCGGAATCCTCATAGTATCCTTCATCAATCTCCGCCTCGCCGTATTCAATATTATTGCTGTCACACCATTTGACAGCCAGTTCCCTGTAGAACTCGTCCACCTGCTCGTCATAATCTGCCCACAGGCTGTGCTTGTCCAGAAGCGCATTGAACTTGTTTACGTTTCCTGCTTTATCCGAAAGCTTCTCACGGAGATTTTTATCTGTAACCGAATCGATGAATTCCCTGTTGATTTTCATCTCCATGGCAGAATCCACTACAGGAAGAGCAATGTATCTGTCCGGATTGCTGATAAGCAGGGCAGCATTTTTGTATGTGCTTGAATTCGGATCAGCCTGACCGTCTGTGTCAACCCAAAGCAGATTAAGTTGTTCTTTGTCCATATAGCATCTGAAACTGTCATCTGTTTCACCGATTGCCTCGATAATTGCGTTCAGATTCACCGGTCCGATTTTATTCTGCATTGCATTCTCCCTTCACAGCCATACAATGACTGTCGCTGTGATATGATCCCCCTTATTCTGACAGATGCTTTCTGCATTTTCAATGCAGTATCTGAACGGGTACATATCAGGCCGTACTATGATACTACACTCTGTTTCTTCATGCAAAACAGAAAGCACCGGCTTTTTCTGCCGGTGCCCGTGATTATTCTGTTTCCTCCTGTACGGGGATGCTTCCAGACTCATCCTCCTGCACGGGAATACTGCCGGACTCCTCAGGTTCGGGAATACTGCTCTGTGCTGTTTCCTCCTCTTCGCTTCCGTCGTCGTCCTTTGAAGATTTCTTTTTCTTTGACTTGCTGTCGCCGTAATAGTAATGACTTCCGTATCCGTAGGAATGATAGCCGTATCCGGCTGAACCTTCCTTGCCGCCGTTCAGAATGACGCCGCCCACTTCAATGCCGGAATCCTTGAGTTCCTGGATGCCGTTGATAATGACATTTCTTCTGGCATAGTCACACTTGACGACGTAGATCGCTTCGTCCGCGTATTTTGAAAGCATCATTGCATCTACCAGCATGGCGCTCGGCGGTGTATCGAGAATAATGACATCGGCGATTTCCCCGAGTGCCTTCAGCAGCTGACCCATGTTTCTGCCGCTGAGGATTTCCGCATGCTCGGTTGACTGTTCCTTATTTCCGAACAGAACCAGAAGCCTGAGTCCTTTTTTCTCATAGGATACCAGTGCATCTGCCGGATTCACTTTGCCCGTGAGCACATCAATGATGCCCGGCTGTTCTTCATCCACATCAAAGATTTCCTGCAGGGACGGATTTCTCAGGTCACAGTCAATCAGAACAACATTTCTGTCCTTTCTGGAAATTGACATTGCCAGGTTGGCAGCCACTGTCGACTTGCCTTCGCCCGGGATGGAACTTGTCACCATAATGACCTTGTTTCCGGTTTCAGCCAGACGCTGTGTCACACGTGCGCGGATCAGTCTGATCGCTTCCAGATAATCCTGCTGCACATTGTGCTCCATGATGCTGATCTTGTTCTTTCCCTGTCTTCTCTTCTTCAGCTTATATACCGGAAGTGTTCCGAGATAGTTCAGGTTGCTGATGGATTTCAGGTCTTTGCTGTTGCGCACGGTGCGGAACAGCACCATCCTGATAAATACCAGCAGAAGTCCTGCAAGAAGTCCCATGGAAGCGTATCTGATGACATTATTCTGATACCTGATTGCTTTTCCGCTGTCTTCCGGAACACCGCTTTCGTCAATAATATCCAGTTCGGTTTCACCGACAACATATCTGGCAACTTTCGGATAGTTGCGGATGACAGACATCAGTTCATTGTAGGAATTCATCTGATCGATGGTGGTAACACTGATCGTCAGCAGATTGGTTCCTTCAATATTGGTAACTTTGATTGTTCCCGGCAGAGATGATACCTGCATGTCTTCAATGATGACATCCCTGAGAACGCCGGATGTCAGAATATACGGGAAGATCACACCCAGCTGCTCCGCAGTCTTGGCATCATTCATCTTGCCGTCTGACATGACAGTAACCGCAACAGTTGCCTCTGCAGTATAGGAAGGTATATAGGAATCCTTGATCCTGAGATAGCCCAGAGTTCCCATTCCTGCCGTAAGGACAAGAACAACAACCCATATCTTCTTCAGGGAATTCAGGAACTCATCCACAAAGCGCGTAATATCGATCTTTTCAAGCTGGTTGTCCGAAGAAGAATATGTACTCATTCTTTCTCCTCCCCGCTCTTTTTCTGAGCACTCTGTGTAGGTGATTTCCTTGCGGCATAATGGCCGTATTTACCGTATTTTCCGTACTTGCCGTATTTACCGTAGCTGCCGTAACCATAGCCGTAACCGTAGCCGTAGCCGCTTCCGGCGGTAACTTTTCCTGTACCCGGAAGATATCTGACGTCATTGAGAATGCAGCCGCTCATATGCGCTCTGCAGTTTTTCAGTGCATCAATTGCATCATTGATGTCTGCCGCAAGCATTCTGTTGTACTGTACGACAAGAACGCTGATATCTGCATATCTGGCTGCCGTTTCAGCATCTGCCAGAAGCGCCATCGGAGGTGTATCAAGAACAATATAATCAGCCTCTGTGCGCAGACTTTCAATCAGATCGGCAAATTCCGCGCCGTTCAGAAGTTCCGTGGAATCTTTCCTGCTCTTGCCGGAAAAAATCACCGGCAGGTTAATTGACGTGCATTTATAAATCACATCCTTGTTCAGTTCTGTTTCTCCTGTCAGGACATCCGCCAGTGCGGTTCCTTTTTTCACTGTCACATCAAACATCTTTGCC
>JAILGV010000160.1 GCA_024696355.1 Solobacterium sp. | reverse complement strand
ATGCAGTAACAGACAATCAGATATCGTCCGTGCTCTTTCCTTCATCGGAAGCACAGCGGCTGATAAGAAGATCCGGAAACATACGAAAGCCTTCAGCATTTTGCTGAAGGCTTTTCGTATCCGGTAAGGATTCCGTTATATTTATAGATATGTAATAATTCAAATGGAATTAAAACTTGCACTTCCAAAAAGAAACGTCTATAATACTCAGAGTAATTTTTTTGAAAAGAGGCTTTGCTTTCCATGGCAAAAAAACAGTTTAAAGCAGAATCCAGGAAACTTCTTGATCTGATGATCAATTCCATTTATACAAACAAGGAAATATTCCTGCGTGAAATCATCTCAAATGCTTCCGATGCAATCGATAAGCTGTGCTATCTTTCGCTGACGGATGACAGCGTAGGGCTGAACCGGGATGATTTCCACATTGACATTATCCCTGATAAAACAGCCAGAACAATTACGGTGCGTGATAACGGCATCGGCATGACTGCATCCGAAGCGGAACAGAACCTCGGCGTGATCGCAAAAAGCGGCTCTCTGCAGTTTAAGAATGAAATGGACGGTGAGGCTTCCGAAAAGGAGGATCTCTCCATTATCGGGCAGTTCGGCGTTGGCTTTTATTCCGCGTTCATGGTGTCGGATGAGGTTACAGTGATTACACGCAAATACGGTGAAGCGGAAGGCGTGCGCTGGAACAGCAAGGGTACGGACGGTTACACGGTTTCTGCGTGTGATAAAGAGACTGTCGGCACAGATGTGATCATGCACATTAAGGAAGACAGCGAAGAGGAAATCTACGGTTCCTACCTGGAAACCTGGAAACTGAAAGCGCTCGTGAAAAAGTACTCTGATTATGTCCGCTGGCCGATTAAAATGGACATCGAACACCAGGAACGCTTTGAAACAGGGGAGAAGTATGATGACGGTTCTCCCAAATATGAATACAGAATGGTCACGGAAAATGAGACCATAAACAGCATGGTTCCCATCTGGCAGCGCAGCAAGAGCGAAGTAACCGACGATGACTGCATTGCCTGGTATAAGGAAAAAAACAGAGACCGCAAGGACCCGTGCGCCCTGGTGCGGATCAATGCGGAAGGCGCCGTCAGCTACAAGGCTATGCTGTTTGTGCCGGGCGAGCAGAATGAAAACGTTTTTACCGGTGATAACAAGGGCGGTATAACACTTTATTCCAATGGCGTCATGATCATGGAAAAGTGTGATAAGCTGGTTCACGAATACTTTGATTTTGTCAAAGGTGTGGTGGATTCTCCCGATCTGTCGCTGAATATCTCACGTGAGCTTCTTCAGCATGACAGGCAGCTTCGGATCATCGGACAGAATCTTGAAAAAAGGATTAAGAGCGAACTGGAAAAGCTGATGCGGGAAGACCGCCCGAAGTATGAAGAGTTTTTCAAAAATTTCGGTGTCAGTATTAAAGCCGGGGTGTGTGACGAGTACGGCCGTTATAAAGACTTCCTGAAGGATCTTCTGATCTTCTGGACTGCGGAAGACCGACAGATCACCCTGAAGGAATACGTAGAAAATATGCCGGAAAGCCAGCAGAAGATTTATTACGCGACTGCGGACTCTCTGAAGCGTGCCATCGGCCTCCCGCAGTGTGAAGAAGTCCGTAAACGCGGCTATGAGCTCATTTATCTTACAAATCCGCTTGATGAAGTGGTTCTCACGGATTATCTGCGTGAACAGGACGGAAAAGTTTTCTGCAATGTTGTGACCGACGATCTCGGATTTGAAACAGACGAAGAGAAGAAAGCGGCCGAAGAACGGAACATTGAGAACCGGGAACTGCTGGATTTCGTGAAGGAGTCCGTCGGTGATCGTATTGCAAGAGTCAAACTGTCCGACAGGCTTTCAGACCGTCCCTGCGCGCTGACGACCGAAGGCGGGATTTCCCTGGAGATGGAGCGTTATTTCCGTTACGGACCGGCTGAGAACATGCGTGATGTCCGGGCCACGAGAGTTCTGGAACTGAACCCCGCGCACCGCGCTTTTGAGGTGCTGCGTGACGAATATGCTGCCGGGGAGAAAGAAAAAGCGGCAAAACTTGCTAAAATACTTTCAACGCTTGCTGCGCTTGCAGTCGGAGATGAAGTGGAAGATCCGGCGGAATTTGCCGACCTGGTTGCGGAACTGTTCTGATGCCGAAACCGAGACTTGGGATCTATATCCATATCCCGTTTTGTGCCTCAAAATGCGGATACTGTGACTTCTATTCGCTTGCCGGATGTGAAAAACAGATGCCCGGTTACCAGAAGGCGTTGATTGATCATCTGCTGGAATCTTCCGCGAGTATCCGGAACTATGAAGTAGACAGCATCTATTTCGGCGGCGGAACGCCCAGTTATTACGGCGCTGAGCGGATCCTGGAACTGTTTGATGTTCTGAAACTGAACGGGAATGTCCGTACCGATACGGAAGTGACCGTGGAATGCAACCCGGACAGCATGACGTTCAAGGAACTGCTGAGTCTTCGGGAAGAAGGCGTGAACCGGCTGTCGATCGGAGTCCAGGCGGCGCAGGACGATCTGCTGCGTCTGCTGGAACGCCGTCATACCTGGCCGCAGGCGCAGGCTGCGTATGGCGTGGCCAGAAGAGCCGGTTTTGATAATATCAGTCTTGACCTGATGTACGGCCTTCCGACACAGAATAAGCGTGACTGGGCCGAAAGCCTTGCAAGGGTCGTGGAACTTCACCCGGAGCATGTTTCCTGTTATGCGCTGAAACTCGAAAAAGGCACATCCATGTATGATGCGTATCGGAACTCTCCGTTGATCCCGGACGAGGACGAACAGGCAGATATGTATTCTTATGCCGCACAGATGCTCGAGCGCTATGGGTACAAACAGTACGAAATATCGAATTTCGCTGCACCTGGCTTTGAGTCCCGGCATAATCTCAAATACTGGCGTCTGGACGATTATATGGGCTTTGGGCCCGGGGCGCATTCCTGTGTCGGTAATCTCAGGTACAGCTTTGTAAAAGATCTGCGCAGATACACCTATGGCGTCAGCAGAAAGACGAGCATTATCGATGAGTATGAGGAAATCGATCCCTTGGAGCGCTCTGTTGAGTATCTGATGCTTGGGATGCGCACAAATCGAGGTATAGAAGAGCAGGAATACCGTTTGCGCTGTCAGAGTGACTGGAAGCCGGTATACAATGTGCTTCAGGCATTTCGTGAAAAAGGCTGGGCAGTGGAAGAAGAAGGAAGATGGCATTTTACGGTCTCGGGATTTCTGATTTCAAATACCCTGATCGGTATTCTGATTGAAGCTCAGTCCGGAGCACGCCTGGATACCACTCCCTGGATGTACCGTCCTGACAAACAGGGTGGGGAACTGAAACTGCCGAAGGGTGAAGAGGAACTCTTTACCGAAATGTACCAGAAAGCTACCAGGTATTAAGATACATCTGTCGAATGAAGCAACAAATACGCAGAAAAAAGAACCGGTCCAGATTTGGCCAGAAACTCCTGATCGGTCTGTGGACCGCTGCCATACTGGTGTTGGCAGTGGTTGGCGGGCTTGCATACGGCGGTTATCGGGTTACATACAGTCGTGTCAATCTCCCTAATCTGACGCTTGACGGGATTCCGGTCGGCGGGCTGACAGAGAAAGAAACGGTAAAACTGCTGCAGGAGCAGAAATGGGACAGTCTGAAAGACGAGCCTTTTACAGCTGCCTTTCCGCTTGAGCTTTCTATGACACTGGACCGCATGCAGGCAGGCGCCTGTATTACCGCTGAGGAAGCGGCAACGCAGATTTATGAATACGGTCACGGAAGCAACTGGTTCGATAACTTTTCAAAGTACCTGCAGGCAAAGCTCTCACGCTCATCAGACTTCAGTCTTGATCAGAAAAAGCTGAATGAGAATTATATCAAAGCCAATATTCATGTAATTACCGAGCAGTTTCGTTCAAAGACAGGCGATTCTGATCTCCATCTGGATACGGATGCCGCCACGCTTACAATGATCAAGGGCGGCGGAGTGATCAGCCTCGACGAGGATAAAATATACCACGCCGTTTCAAAAGCCCTTCTTGATGGGGATAGCTCCGTAAACTGGACGGAAATCAGCGGTGATGTGAATATTCCGGACTTTGAAAAAGTTTATGAGAAACTGGCGGTTGAAGCAAAAAATGCAGAATTCACGGAGAGGTTTGAAATAATTCCCGAAGTGGTCGGCTGCAG
>JAILGV010000157.1 GCA_024696355.1 Solobacterium sp. | reverse complement strand
GTATGCAAAGCAGACTATATCGGTTTTTGATGACAGCGTAATACTGAATATTCATATACGCAGGGATACCTTCGGAGATTATTTTTTCAATGTGCTCAGGCGCAGCAGCATCCTGTCAAATTTCTTTATCAACAGTCTGTACACAACCGAAGCGATTCAGGGCATTCTGTTTCATACAGGTGACAGCGAAGAAATCAGGGATACCTTCCTGGATCTGTACCGGGAAGCTAAAACAGATGACAAATACAGCTGGCGCATCCTTGATCATCTGGTGCCTGTGCTTTTTGCAAAGCTGCTCAGGGACTATTCGGAAAAAGTGGATCTGATCGGTCCGGACGCAAAGGACAAGCTGCGCAACCAGCGCGTCAGCATTCTGAGTTACATCAATGATCATTTCCGCACGGTAACACTGGAAGACATTGCGGATGAGTTCCATTATTCCGTTCCGCATATTTCCAAGCTGATCCAGACCGAAGCGGGTGTCAGCTTCTCGGCGCTGGTACGGCAGGTGAGAATGAATCACGCAACGGCACTGCTCAGAAATACGGAAACACCGATATCGGAAATCGGATATATGGTGGGATATGAAAACCCGGAATCTTTCATCCGGGCTTTCAAGAAAGTATATTCCATTTCGCCGTCTGCCTACCGCAGGAAGAATGTTCCTTCCTCAAAATAAGAACCGGCACAACCGCATATTCGGCGCTTCCGCAGTCAGACGGGAGCGCTTTTCAGGATAAAGCGTCAGTGTCCTCCCGGTTGTTCAGGATACGGATCATTTCATCAAATACCGGATAGGCTTTCTTCGGCACCATGGTTTCCGGCAGGACGGCCCTGATCTCACAGATTGACATCCGTCCCGCGAAATTGTTTACAAGCGGATCATGCGCAAGCTCCGGCATGACTGATTCGAAATATTCCTTCGCCGCAGGCTGTTTCAGCAGATCGCGCAGGATACTGTCATCACTGTATTTTCCTGCCGCAAATGAGAGATCTGTCTCATAATCGTATTCATAAATTCCGGAAGGAAGGTTCTCTTTCTTCCCGGGAAGAATCACCTCGGCTTCCGTATTTGCCGGGATTTCGATTCTTGCCCTGATTCTTCCGTTCCGGCAGGAATAATCACAGGAAAGTCTGCCGTACGGTGTTTCATAAGCGGCACTTACTTCCTCGATTCCGCGGACAAGCCGGGGCTCGATGCGGCTTCTGCAGTATCCCGGGCCGGCAGGCTTCAGACCTGCCAGTTCCTTTGTCATCCAGTCGCTGATTGTCGCGAATCCGTACTGATTGAATGAGTTCATGGCAAAGGGATTGATACTGCCGTCGGGATTGACGCCGTCCCAGAGTTCCCAGACTGTGGTTGCGCCGAGATTTACCTCATACAGCCATGAGGGGCAGTCATCCTTCATGAGAATGTCTCCGGCCAGGGAGTGAAGATTGTTGCGGCTGAGTACATGCGGAAGATATTCTGTACCGACGAATCCTGTAAGCAGATGCTTCTTGTTTTTGATCAGGTTCATCTGAAGTCTGCTCAGGATGCCCGGACGGTCTTTTTCTTCGGCAAGACCAAAGTACAGAATGAGTGCGGCTGCGGTCTGGGTTTCACTGACCAGACGTCCGGAAGGCGTGATGTATTCCCTTCGGAAAGCATTCAGAACATTTTCGTAAAGTGTGCGGTATTCTTCCGCGTCTTCCGTTTTTCCCAGAAGTGCGGCGCTTTTTGCAAGGATATCAATGGAGTTCAGATAATAAACGTTGCCGATCAGATGCGAGTCGGTGCCGCCGCCTTTTTCGTCCATGGAAGGCTTCATTTCCCCTCCGTCCGGCTTGCGGAACGGACCTTTCGGGGCGTCGAGCGCCACCCAGTCGCCGAACTGTGAGCTGTTTTCCGGCAGAAGCAGGAGTCCCTTCCCGGCAGTGCGTCGGGAGTATTCCACGCATCCTCTGATGCTGTCATACTGATCGCTCAGCACACGCAGATCTCCGTAAGTCTGATAAATCTGCCAGGGAACGACAGCTGCCGCATCATGCCAGATACTGACGCATACATGCGTGCGCAGAATATCCGGAACCGTCAGAGGGACGCCGAAGGCATCGGTCTGTTCTATTTTCAGATCGCCGAGCCATTTCCGGAAGAACAGTGCGAGATTTCCGTGAAACAGGGCGGCCGGCAGGAAAATCTGTGCGTCACCGGTATAACCCAGACGTTCATCTCTCTGCGGGCAGTCCATCGGCACATCCATATAGTTCGAACGCATTGTCCAGTCAACGTTCTGCCAGAGTTTTGTCACCCTGTCATCGGAGCAGCTGAAGCTTCCCTGCCGTCTGTAATCCGTATGCATGACACAGCCGGTGAACTGTCCGGGATCGACGTCGTCAAGACCATCCACTTCGATATAGCGGAATCCGTGGAATGTAAATTCCGGACGGAATATGTCGTCATTTCCGCTGCAGATAAAGGTATCCTGCGCTTTTGCCGTACGAAGGTTGGCTGTAAACAGCTCACCGTTTTCATCCAGCATTTCACCGTGTCTCAGGGTAATCTTTGTTCCCTTCGGGCAGTGAAGCCGGGCTTCCGCAACGCCGGCAAAGTTCTGTCCGAAATCAAGAATGATTTTTCCGGAGGGCGTGTGCAGCACTTCTCTGACAGGAATGCGCTGCGTAATGCGTACAGGTTCGCAGATCTGTCCGATCAGCTGATCCTTCGGATAATCTGTTGTCTTCACCGGGGCGTATTTCTGCTGTCCGATGCTTTTGTCGATTACCTCACCGTGATAGAACTCGCTGTACCGGATACTGCCTGTCGTGGAGATCCAGGATGAGTCGGTGACAATCTGTTCA
>JAILGV010000135.1 GCA_024696355.1 Solobacterium sp. | reverse complement strand
TTCCCAGGCACAGCGGATCAAGAAGCTCAGCCAGCAGGGACAAAGTTCTCTGGAGGCAATGTGTGAGGTTATGGATGAGGTGAAGAAACCTCCTGACGACAAACTAGTCATCAAGAGCGATGTTCTGCGGAAATATTTCCCGAAATCCTATACGCCGCAGCAGATGGAAGCAGTCATCATGAAGCTCCTGGAGCAATGGATGAAGAAGCGTAGCCGTGAACGCGAACGATAAGTAGAAAAGAGAGGCTGTCTTATGAATGAATTAATTCTCGTTATTTGAATATGCCATTGCAAAGTATGATAATAAAAGTAAACAAATAAAAAAGGATCCCTCCGGAGGAAGGATCCTTGAACTTCTCAATATGTAAATCCCAGCATGGACAGCAGGACAATGGCCGCTGCTGCGATCAATGTGAATATGACTGTGATCATGAAGATATATTTATATGCAGTGGCGTGTGTTTCCTGGCAAACATCCAGCGTTGCCAGAATTCCGCCGCAGTGCGGAAGAGAATCCAGGCCGCAGGATGATACAGAGATAATACGATGCAGGGCATTCAGCTGTGCCTGTGTTGTCAGCTGTGATGTCCAGCTGCTGACCAGCGCTTCAGAACTCAGGGCGATGTTGATACCTCCGGAAGCAGAACCGGTCACACCGGCGAGGATCGTGACAGAGAGGGCGGCCGAGAGGAACGGGTTCATGTTCAGACCGGTTACCATGGCAACCAGGGAAGCATAGCCGCTGGTGGCTTTGATGACAGAGCCGAACCCGACAACTGTCGCAAATGAGAGAAGAGGACCGAAGCTGCTGGCTGCGCCTGTCTTTAAGGCATTTACCATATCCTCTTTCTGACCTTTTCCAACACCCAGAACAAGAAGATAAATTATGGCAATGATCATGGCGGTACATACCGGTGCGAAGGAATTCATTGCTTTCAGAGAATAAGAGCCAAATGTCACTCTCTCAAAAAGAATATAGAGAACAATGAGCAGAATGACCGGCAGGAAGGCAGGAAGCGGGGAAGGTAGTGATGCCTCGTCCATTTCACTGATTGAACCGGGACGCAGGGAACTTTCTTCAAAATGCTCACCGCGTTCTCTGCTCTTTCTGACTTCATGTTCCAGATATACCCAGCCTAGACCGAACATGATTGCTGTGGCGATCAGTCCCAGCACCGGCGCAGCAGTACTTGTCGTGCCCAGATATGCGGTTGGAATGATATTGTTCAACTGCGGCGTACCGGGCAAGGCAGTCAGGGCAAAGGTGGCCTGTCCCAGCTGGATCATTGCCGGCAGCAGCTTTTTCGTAATATCCGCTTTCCGGATCAGATTGACACCGATCGGAAAGACGGTAAAGGCAACAACCATCGCTGTCACACCGCCATAAACCAGCAATGCCGTGGTAATGGAAATAACCAGAACGACAGACTTGCTGCCAAACAGTTTGATGAAATAATTGGCAATGGCATTGGCACATCCTGTTTCCGACATCAGCTGACCGTAGATCGTTGCGAAAAAGAAGATCGGAAAGTAGGTGCCGAATGTGGAACCGATGCCGTTGAACAATGCTGTAAGAGCTGTCCAGGGTTCCATCAGATTGAATATGGCAACCGTAAGGGAAGCTGCCAGCGCCGCATAGGTAACCGGCACCCGTTTATAAATCAGTATCGATAATACTGCAAGTCCCAGAATCAGACCGAAAATGCCCATAAGAGAACCTCCTGCCTTTCAGGCATTATGAAAACGCCTGCGGAAGGAACAACCTTCCGCAAACGTCAGTTAATAATGTTTTTGATTATGATCAGCTGTTGGTTTCAATCAGGTTCCTGAGTGCGGTTTCCACCTGTTCACGGGTGAATGGTCCGCCATGTCCGGAATATGCGCACTTCAGACCTGCATCAAGCAGTTTCTGTCCGCTTTCCTTGAGTTTCTCATCATCCAGTGACAGGACAGCGAATGTGCATAAACCTTCACCGAACGGATCCAGTACTGTATCACCAACAAATGCTTCGCCGCTGTCAAAGACGACAGAAACAGCATCCAGGGTATGACCCGGTGTCATGATGACTTTGGCACTGAAACCATATGGATGAAGATCTGTTTCTTCTGTTACCGGAATATCGATTTCTACCGGCTGAGGAATGTCCAGCGGTGCCGGATTGGCAATGTTGTCATAGAAAGCCTGGCCGACAGCATTACGCGGACGGTATGGCGTGAACTTGCCTGTGTTGAGGAAGTTTGCCGTATCGGCATGGGCAAGGATCTTTGCGCCGGTCAATGCCTTGGCATGATTGACACCGCCGCAGTGATCCATATGGCCGTGGGTCAGAACGATCAGCGATACAGTGGAGAAGTCAACACCGCTCATCGCGGCCTTCAGAGTCCAGCCCGGAAAGTTCAGATAGCATCCGGTATCGACCAGCATAGTCTTACCGTTTTCCTCGATTGCATAAAAATTGGTGATTGGTCCTACAGAGATTGTTTTTATTTCCATGATTCCTCCTGCATTTCGTATAAACAACGAAATATACGATTTTCTAATCTTATAATAGCACCGAATCCAAAATTTGTATATCTATTTAAATTTACGAAATTAAAAAAGAATTCACTTATGACTGTGTTATAATAATGACCATGTATAAGACCGGTATTGAAACAAAGCAGCATATCCTGGATTGCGCAAAGGAACTGTTCTACAAAAACGGATATAAACAGACAAGTGTGCAGCAGATCTGCCATGCTGCAGATGCCAAGCTTGGCACTTTTACTTATTATTTTCCAAAGAAACAGGACCTGCTCAGTTATATATACACAGACTACATGCAGAAATGCGTTGACTATGTGGAAAGCAACACAAAAAAACTGTCACCGCCAAGGAAGCATCTTTATACAGTCATGATGTATTACGGCAAACTGTATACCGACCCCAAAATCACATCCTTCCACCAGGAAGTCATGGAGATCGGTTCCATGAATGTCTGGTTCCATAATCCGCGGGTTTTGATTTCCGGATATTCCGGAAGGGCAATTGCGGACAGCGATGATGAATTCTATGACCTGTGCGTACAGGCGGACAACGCGGTACGAAGAGAATTGAATCTGGAATTTATCAGCCAGGGGAAATTTACTCTTTCTGATATCAGGGAACTGATGCATAAGATCTACATGGTCAATGCCCGTCTCTTCCAGCTGAGCCAGGAACAGACAGAAAAAGATCTGGAAGCAGCTTTTCAGTTCCTGTGTAAACATCAGGATGCTGCAATCAGATTACTTTAAACCTCACATAACCGTTTTTACATGATGGTAATGAATGGAGAGCAATAATTCCTCTCTGTAATAAGGTTCAACCGTAATCGCTCATGATTATCTGGCGATAGTATATTAGCTACTTTAACACTTCTTCAGAAAATGAACGGCGATTATGAAGACAAATTTCCGCAGGCCAGGGCACTGTATATGTATATGGTGATGCATCCGGGCAAGAAATTGAACTTTATGGGAAACGAGATCGGGCAGTTCCGGGAGTGGGATGAAAAGAAAGAACAGGACTGGATGCTGCTTGACTATCCGGCTCATGATTCTTTTCACAATTTTATGATGAAGCTGAACGAGATATATATGTCAAATG
>JAILGV010000129.1 GCA_024696355.1 Solobacterium sp. | reverse complement strand
TTGAACTGAATAATTCTGTTATCGTTTCTTCTGTGATTTTCATGTTTTTCTCCGTATACAAGAGTATTTTAAAACAGCCGGCAGATAATGTCATTAAAACGGAAGAATTCACTGACATGTGTATGCAGAACCGTAAATGACTGCCACGGACAGTGACCGGTTTTACGGCTTTCACGGTTAGCAGATATGCAGAAAAAATGATAAATAAATATTTTTATATTTATGAGTATAACTCTATAAAACTGATGAAAACCGCATAAATACGCGGAATTTGTCAATAATAAAGAATTAGCACTTAAGTATTGACAGTGCTAAATTATTGAGTATTATTATAGGTGTAACAGGAAAAGGTTACGGATCCTGAGAGATCCTTTATATGAAAAGAGGTGTCTTGTATGAGATTTTATCCTGAAAGAAGAAATGTATTTGATGATCTGATTGATGATGTATTCGGAACACCGGGCTACAGTACAGCCGGCAGCGGAAATCTGATGAAAACAGATATCCGTGAGAAGGACGGAATGTACATGATCGATATTGAACTTCCCGGATATAAGAAGGAAGATGTCAAGCTGAGCCTCTACAACGGCAGCCTGACAGTATCGGCCGAACATCATGAGACAAGTGATGAAAAAGATGCCAAAGGCAATATTATCCGTCAGGAACGCTACAGCGGTTCATGTTCCAGAACATGGTACGTCGGAACTGCAGTCCGCCAGGAGGATATTAAAGCTTCCTATAAAGACGGTATTCTGACAGTTGAGGTTCCTTCGGAAAAGAAGAAGGAAGCTGAAGAAAAGAAATTTATTGATATCCTGTAAGGATGGAAGAGGAGATGAAAATTATGAGATATACACCTGCAAAGAGAGTGTTTGATTCATTCTTTGATGATATGTTTCCGACATACGGAAACTACACTGCAAACAGCCTGATGAAAACCGACATCCGTGAAAAGGACGGAAAGTATTATCTGGACATCGATATGCCGGGATTTAAGAAGGAAGATATCAAAATCAGTCTGTTCAACGGCAATCTGACAGTATCCGCCGAGCATCATGAGACAAGTGATGAAAAGGATGCCAGAGGCAATATTATCCGTCAGGAGCGCTACAGCGGTTCTGTAAGCAGAACATGGTACGTAGGCAGCGCACTCAGAGACAGTGATATTCACGCATCATTCAATGACGGTACACTTACAGTTGAAGTGCCGAGTGAACAGAAGAAACAGGAAGAAGAAACAAAATTCATCGATATTCTCTGAGTATCCGGGAAATTGAAGAAATCATCAGCCGGACTGGATAAAAACAGTCCGGTTTTTTTGCGTTCAGGACATCCTTTGTGATTCATCACGGAAGAACATTGCCCTGTATGCATTTTAAGCCGGATGTATTCATATCTGTGTCATATGCACATTCTTTGGGGTAAAATTATGACAATCGGGAGGCCGGAACAAATGTTTGTAATTAAGAACGCTGATGTATATGCACCTGAGTATCTGGGACTGAAAGATATTCTGACTGAAGGGGAAAAAATAGTACGCATTGCGGATCATATTGATGAATATGACAGCATCGCGGAAGTTGAGAAAATCGATCTGAAAGGCAGAAGACTGGTTCCCGGATATATTGACCTGCATGAACATATTACCGGGGGAGGCGGTGAAAAAGGGCCGTGCACAAGAGTGCCGGAAGCACGTCTTTCCGAACTGATCGCAGCCGGTGTTACGACTGTTGTGGGTCTGCTCGGCACGGACGGCGTCACGAGAAGTCCTGAAAACCTTCTTGCCAAAACCAGGGAATTCAATGAAGAGGGAATTACGGCATTTATGCTTTGCGGCAGTTACGGTGTACCTCCGGTTACTCTGACAGGAAGTGTTGAGCGGGATCTGATTCTGATCGGCGAATGCATCGGTGTGAAGACGGCAATGTCCGATCACAGATCAAGCAATATAACATCTGCCGGGCTGACGGAACTTGCATCCATGGCAAGAAGGGGCGGCATGCTTGCAGGCTGCGCGGGATATACAACAATTCACATGGGAAGCGGAAAAGCCGGCCTTCAGCCGTTGTTTGAGTGCCTTGAAAACAGCGACATTCCCGTTGAAAAATTCCTGCCGACTCATATCACGAGAACTCCGGAATTATTTGAGCAGGGACTCAGATTTACTGATATGGGCGGTATGATTGATGCGACAGCAGGATCTGATGAGGAAAGCCTGAAGGAAACCGCAGAGATGATCGCGGCTTACTTCGCCCATGATGAATCTGCCTCGCATATGACGCTGACGAGTGACGGATTCGGTTCCATGCCGGTATTTGACGAACACATGGTTTTTGCCGGAATGACATGGGGTTCTCCGAAGAGCCTGCACCGTCAGCTTCGCGTTCTGACTGAACAAATGAATATTCCGCTTTCAAAAGCTCTCCGGCTTCTTACCGTCAATCCGGCACATGTGCTGTGCATGGATGGAAGAAAAGGTGCGGTGCGTGCCGGGTGTGATGCTGATATGATCGTCTATGACGGCGATATGAATATTGACACTGTGTTTGCAAGAGGCAGAAAGGCCATGGAAAACGGCCGTGTCCTCATGAAGGGAATGTTTGAATAAAGAAAAACCGCAATATGAAAAGTGAATCTCCTTCAGCCTGCAGGACAGGGGAGATTCACTTCATAAGCGGTTTTTATTTTACTTTTCTGACTCCGGTTTTCGCCTGGATTTCCGCGATCGCCGCTTTCTGATTCAGAATGACCGGGATAACAATCGGATTCCGGTTTGTTTTCTGGAACAGGAACGGTTCAAGGGAAGCCCTGATGCAGTTCTTGAGCTCACCGAATGTTGTGCGCTGCAGCATTTTTTTCTTCAGCGCATCGTAGACGATCAGTTCTGCTTCCTTCAGCAGTGTCTGACTGTCCTTGATGTAGACAAATCCTCTCGATACGATGCTGGGCCTGCAGAGAATCTTGTTGTAGCGGCTGTCGATTGTCACAATGACTGCGACAAGTCCGCTGTCAGCCAGAATCTGTCTGTCCTTGATGACGCTCGTGGACAATCCGCTTGCGTCATTGCCGTCAACGTAAATACTGTCAGTCTGAATACGCTCGTTGGCAATAAATGCTTCCTCATCCCTGAGAACAACGATGTCACCGTTTGAGCAGATGAAGCAGTTTTCTGCCGGGACACCTGTTTCCTGTGCGGTTTTGGCGTGCTGTATCAGCATTTTGTATTCGCCGTGATTCGGCATGAAGAATTTCGGCTTGATCAGATTGAGCATCAGCTTCTGCTCTTCGACAGGGGCGTGTCCAGTTGTATGGAACGATGTCAGGGCAGAATTGGTGATGACATTGGCACCGACTCTGGTCAGCTGGTTGACGACTGCCGATACGCTGACACCGTTTCCGGGAATCGGGTTGCTTGAGAACAGAACGGTATCACCCGGAATAATATGAATGAATTTGTGCGTTCCGTTGGCAATCCTGCTGAGGGCGGCCATTGGTTCTCCCTGGGAACCGGTGCAGACAATGCAGATGCGGTTGGCGGGAAGGGTATTCAGCTCGTTTCCGGTAATAAAACTGCTGTCTTCTATCTTGATGACGCCGAGTTTTCTTCCGATCTCGAGCACGTTTTCCATGGACCTGCCGAATACGGCAATTTTTCTGTTGCAGGCAACAGCGGCCATAAGAATCTGATTCAGTCTGTTGACGTTTGATGCAAAGGTGGAAACCAGCAGTCTTCCCGGTGTCTTGCGCATCTGATCCATAATGGAATTTGCGACTTTCTTCTCTGAAACCGAGAAGCCGGGAACACCGGAGTTGGTGCTGTCGGACATCAGCAGTGTTACGCCGACCTGGCCGATATATGCCATCTTCTGATAATCGCTGTTTGTGCCGATCGGCGTCAGGTCAAATTTGAAGTCTCCGGTATGGATGATTCTTCCGTTGGGAGTATTGATGATAACACCGAGGGAATCAGGAATGGAATGGACGGTATCAAAGAAGCCGACATTAAAATACTTTGTCCGCACACGGCTGTCACCGTTGATTTCCGTGACTTTGCATGCTCTGGAGAGGTGATGCTCTTCGAGCTTCTTTTCAATCAGGGCTTTTGCAAAGCGCGGCGCGTGGATCTGCTTGAGATGAACGGAACGGAGAAAAAACGGAATACCGCCGATGTGGTCTTCGTGTCCGTGCGTAATGATCAGTGCTTTGATTTTTGACTGGTTCTTAACAAGATATGAATAATCGTTGATGACATAATCTATTCCCAGAAGTTCCTCCTCGGGGAACAGTACTCCGCAGTCGACAATGATGATTTCATCATCATGTTCGTAGCAGTACATGTTTTTTCCAACTTCGCCTAAACCGCCAAGAGCATAAACAAGCGTATCAGTCTTACGATCAATCACGTTCTTGCTGTAATCCGGAACCTGCACCTGGGTGGGGTACGGTCTGCCGGCTCTCGTTACAGTAGTTTCTTTCATTATATTTAAACCTCGTTTTCTGACAGAAAGCGATTCCTGTTATTTCAAGCGCATTGTAACATGTAAAAAGAAATAATCAAGATAAAAAAGTAAAACACTTATACTTTTCAATTAAATGACAAGCGCATCTTTTATTTCAGGTGTGGGATTGTCTTTGTCAATGTGATCATAGTAAAGAATCCCGCTGAAATGATCCAGTTCATGCTGGAGGACAATTGCAAGATATCCTCTGGCACGGATCGTTATTTCGGAATCTGTTATGAGGTCATAACCCTTAACCTTGACGCGTGCAGCCCGTACGACGTAGCCGCTGTGGTCTTCCTTAACGCTCAGGCAGCCTTCGCCGCCCTCAAGATATGCGCGCTGAACGGAAGAAGAGACAATGCGCGGATTTGCGAGCATATATTCATATGTAATATCATTTTTGTCTTTATCAACGTCATGGACTATGACGGCTGTCAGCTGCTTTTTGATTCCCAGCTGAATTGCCGAAATGCCGACAGCAGGTCTCAGATTGTATTTTTCGGAAAGTTCAGGGTCCGTGCTGTCATGGACGTACTGATACATTTCTCTCAGAAGCTGCTTGTCCTCTTCACTCAGGGGAAGCGCAACAGGCAGTGACTTTTCACGGATAATCGGATCGTTATCTTTTACAATCGTATCATTATTTATAAGCATAGTTATCGACCTCATGCGTTATTATATACAAAACGGATTAAATGTGAAAGCATGATGTTTCTTTTACTGACGCATTTATAAAACCGTATGTTAATATTTATGCATATGTCAGAATACAGCGGAACACGGATTAAGACTCAGGCAAAGCAGAAGAGAAGGTTCTTTCTGCGGATGCCGAAGGGTTCGGACAAACTGGTTTACTGGAGCCTGATCCTCCTGGCGGGATTCGGCCTTCTTATGATCGCCAGTGCATCAATGGGCATTGCGGTGGGAAACACTTCGTATCTTGCCTTTATTCTTGCCAAGCAGATTGTCTTCCTTGGCGGCGGTTATATTGCCATGGTGTGGCTGGCAAATCATTTTACTGTTGATTTTCTGAAAAGCTCACTGTTTCCGACATGGGCCCTGGGTGTTGCAGTGTCACTGCTTGCGTGTCTTGTCTTCCCGAAGGTAAACGGTGCCCGTGCCTGGCTGCGTGTGCCGATCAGCAGATTTGATATTTCCATTCAGCCTTCGGAATTTGCCAAAATCATGGTTGCCCTGATCGTGGCAGCATACTGCGGCGACGTCAAAAAGACATTCCCGAAGGGTGAGGAAATCTGGAAGCGTCCGGTGATCTTTATTCTCGGTTATGTATTTATCGTCCTGGTTCTGCAGTCCGACCTCGGTTCGGCTGCGGTTATGCTGATGATTGCATGGGTGTGCTTCTATATTCCTGCCCATCCGCAGATGCGCAGGTTCCAGAAGGTTTTGTTCTGGGTCATGACTTTCGGCATTGTGATTGCTGTTGTTATTCTGACTCCGTACGGTGAAGGAATCATCCAGTATCTTCCTCTGAAAGACTACCAGATCAAGCGGTTCCTTTCGGCGGTCAATCCGTTTGCGGACCAGTACAATACCGGATTCCAGCTGATCAGCGGCCTTGTATCCTTCGCTACCGGAGGCTGGAGAGGCCTCGGTTTCGGAAACAGTGTACGTAAATATACAAGCTTCCCGGCAGCCAATACCGACTTTATTCTGGCTATTGTTATTGAGGAGCTCGGTATGATCGGCTTTGCCCTGATCTTTATCCCGTATCTGATTATTGTTGTTCAGATGTTCCGCTACGCCCTGAAAATCAACAGCGAAAAAGCCAAGATCATTCTGGTGGGCGTGGCAATTTATCTGATCGTCCACTGTCTGTTCAATATCGGCGGCGTTACCGGACTGATTCCGCTGACGGGTGTACCGCTTCTGATGATTTCATCAGGCGGTTCCTCAGCGATGAGCTTCATGTGTGCGATCGGGATTGCCGAGGCGGTTATTTCACAGTACAGACGGGGTGAAATTCAATGAGGATTGTTGCCGGAGAATTCTCGTCAAGAAAAATTGAAACGCTTGCCGGCAATGATACCAGGCCGACGCTTGACAAAGTCAGGGAGGCTGTATTCTCATCACTCGGCACATATTTTGACGGCGGCACGTTTCTCGATCTTTATGCCGGCAGCGGGGCAGTTGGGCTTGAGGCATTAAGCAGAGGCATGGATTTCTGCATCTTCTGTGAGAAGAACAGGGATGCGGTCAATATTATTAAGAAGAATATTGCATCACTGAAGGTTGAAGAAAGGTCAAAGGTTTACCCGGTAAGTGCCGGAAAGCTGCTGCATCTTCTGAAAGATACGGACATCAGGTTCGATCTGGTTTATCTGGATCCTCCCTACAGACAGCAGGAAAATGAAAAAATGATCCTGTTTCTGTGTGAAAACAGCATGCTGAATGGAGATGCGAGAATTGTTATTGAATCGCTGAAGGAAGACTCTTATCCCGATAGAATAGGTGATATGATCCGGTATAAGTCTTCGGTATACGGTATTACAAAGATTACATATTACAGAAAAGAGGAAACGGTATGATCGCATGTTACCCGGGCACATTTGATCCCATTACAGTCGGACACTGTGACATCATTATCAGGGCGGCAAAGAAATTTGATAAGGTTGTGGTTCTGATAATGCAGAATCCGAAAAAGCACTGCATGTTTACGCCTGAAGAAAGAAAGCAGATGATTGAAGAAAGCATCAGGGAATATCATCTGGATAATGTGGAGGTTGCGATCGGAAGCGGCCTGACGGTCAAATATGCAAAAAAGATCGGTGCCGATGCTCTCATCCGCGGAATCCGGGCTGTATCAGACTATGAATATGAACTGCAGCAGGCAACTGCCAATCTGCATCTTGAAGAGGATATCGAAACACTGTTCTTCATTGCAAAGCCGGAATACAGCTTCATTTCCTCGTCAACCATCAAGGAAATTGCGGCAAATGACGGAGATATTTCAGGGTATATTCCGGAAGGAATCAGAGCAAGGCTGATTGAAGCAATAAAAAAACAGAACAGCGGCGGTTCCGCCCGGTAAGATTCATGCAGCATCCGGAAGTTATTCTTCCGGATGTTTTTATTTACCTCAGACGTACTGATCCGGGAATCAATGCCGGTTTTTTCATGCAGATCATTTCTCTGAATACCGCCGGTGCCTGTGTAACGGCAGCGGAAGACAGGCAGAAAAAGGGAATATATAATTTCATCCGATTTTAGCAGACTCGACTTGACAGTGCTAAAAGGGGGTGCTACACTGTTAGCAGTCGGAGGGCGGGATTGCTAAAAGGAGGCGATTGCATGCTGACACCTAGACGGATAGAAATCTTCAAGGCAATTGTCGACGAGTATATTCGGACGGCTGAGCCGGTCGGTTCCAAAACACTTCAGCAAAAGTACAAACTTCCGTATTCCAGTGCCACAATCAGAAATGATATGCAGGTGCTGGAAGAAATGGGCTATCTGGAAAAGACGCATGCTTCTTCCGGAAGAGTTCCCAGCACGGAGGGTTACCGCTTTTACTGCGAGAATCTGCTGAAGTCAGGATCCATCGATAAAAAGATGGAGATTGCCATCAGAAATGCATTTGAGGCGGCAAACATGAATATTGAAGAAGCCGTTCATCAAAGCTGTGCGATCCTGTCAGAAATGACAAACATGACTGCCGGTGCGATCGGGCCGGATTCATCCACACAAAGGCTTGAGCATATCAAGCTGTTCCCGATCGATGACAGAAATGCTGTATGTGTATTTATTACAAGTACAGGACATACCGAAACCAGAAATTTCCGGTTTGATGCAGATGTCAGTATTGAAGACATTCAGAACTGCACGGAAATACTGAATGACAGGCTCAGGGGATATCCGATTGTTGAACTTGCAGACAAGATGGAGGATATCAAGCCTGATCTGGCGGCGGTTGTCAAACGGCATGATCTTCTGTTTACCGCGTTTGTGCAGGCATTCGTCAGATTTGCCAGCGAGAATGTTTACTTCTCCGGCAAGGAAAGAATGCTGTACCAGCCGGAATTCTCTGACATCAACAAGCTTCGGAGGATGATGACGATGCTGGATGACAGAAATATCTGGAAGAAGAAGGCGGGAAACGAACATGCTGTGGCGCTCACTACCAAAAGAGGTGCTGAGCTGACCTGGTTCAACGATGTCGCTGTGGTAAGAAGTACGTTTAAAGTCAATGAAACGGAGAGCGGACAGTTAATGGTGGTGGGACCGAGCCGTATGAATTACGACAAGGTCGTTTCCATGCTGGACTACGCTGCCAGGATGATTGAAAGAATGTACAGCTCAGGAGGCGGTAGCGAAGAAGATGAGTGAAGAAGCAAAAAAGAACGTGACTGAGGAACAGCCCGAAGCTGAAGAACCTCAGACAGCCGGTGAAACTCCGGAAGAAGAGAAGCCGGAAGAAACAGGCGAAACAGAAACGAAAGATGAAACAGCTGAACTGAAAGCGGCTGTGGCGGATCTTGAAAAGCAGGTTGCCGCTCTGAAAAATGCCTATGCAATGGCATACGCTGATACAGAAAATACAAGAAAACGTCTGTCAAAGGAATTTGACCAGAACATGAAGTATCACATTCAGGGCTTCGCACTGGATATCCTGCCGGTAATTGACAACTGCGAAAGAGCACTTGCAGTCAAGCCGAAGGATACCGAGGATGAGAATTACAGAAAAGCATTTGAAATGGTACTCAAACAGCTGACAGCCGCCCTGAAAAAAGAAGGGGTTGAAGAGATTGAAGCACTCGGTCAGCCGTATGATGCAAACTGGATGCAGGCTATGATGACGGAAGCTGCCGAGGGTGTTGAACCCGGCACAGTCACAATGGTTCTGCAGAAAGGATATAAACTGAAAGACAGGCTGCTGAGAGCGGCAATGGTTAAAGTGAGCGAATAAGCTCGGGAGGCGAAAGATTATGTCTAAGATTATTGGTATTGATTTAGGTACAACGAACAGCTGCTGTGCAGTTATGGAAGGCAAGGAAGCCAAAGTTATAACAAACCCCGAAGGAAACAGAACAACTCCGTCCGTAGTGGCATTTAAAAACGGAGACCGCATTGTCGGTGATGCCGCAAAGAGACAGATGGTTACAAACAAGAATACTGTTTATTCCATCAAGAGAAAGATGGGCACTGATGAAAAGGTGACCCTGGAGGGAAAACAGTATACACCGCAGGAAGTATCCGCAATGATTCTCGGATATATCAAGAGTTATGCGGAAGCTTACCTTGGCGAAAAGGTAGACAAGGCAGTTATCACTGTTCCTGCTTACTTTAACGATGCACAGCGTCAGGCTACAAAGGATGCAGGCAGAATTGCCGGTCTGGAAGTATGCCGTATCATCAATGAGCCGACTGCATCAGCGCTTGCATTCGGCATTGACAAGGGCGACAGAGAACAGAAGATCCTTGTTTATGACCTCGGCGGCGGAACCTTCGATGTTTCCATTCTTGATATCGCAGACGGTACATTTGAAGTTCTGTCCACAGCCGGTGATACAAGACTCGGCGGCGACGACTTCGATAACGTAATTATTGACTGGCTCGCTGACAACTTCAGAAGAGAGCACGGTATTGACCTGAAGGCTGACAACATGACTCTGCAGCGTCTGAAGGACGCAGCCGAAAAGGCAAAGAAAGACCTTTCCGGAATGGTTGAGGTTGAGATCTCACTGCCGTTTATTGCAATGGCAAAAGACGGCTCCGGTGCTCTGAACCTTGAAGCAAAACTGACACGTGCAGAATTTGACAGAATGACCAAGTATCTTGTTGAAAAGACCATGGTTCCTGTCAGACAGGCACTGTCCGATGCAAAGCTTTCTGCATCTGAAATTGATCAGGTGCTTCTGGTCGGCGGATCCACACGTATTCCCGCAGTCCAGGAAGCAGTCAGAAGAGAACTCGGAAAAGAACCGAACAAGAGCGTTAACCCTGATGAATGTGTCGCAATCGGTGCAGCGATCCAGGGCGGCGTTATCGGCGGTGATGTCAAAGACGTACTGCTCCTTGACGTTACACCTCTGAGCCTCGGTATTGAAACTCTGGGCGGTGTTATGACAACACTGATCCCGCGCAATACGACAATTCCTACATCCAAGAGCCAGGTATTCTCAACAGCTGCCGACAACCAGCCGGCCGTTGATATCCATGTTCTGCAGGGTGAGCGTCCGATGGCTTCAGACAACAAGACACTGGGCAACTTCCAGCTTGACGGCATTGCACCGGCACGCAGAGGTGTTCCTCAGATTGAAGTTACATTCGACATTGACGTAAACGGCATCGTTCATGTATCCGCAAAGGATAAGGGAACAGGCAAGCAGCAGTCCATTACAATCACAAACTCCTCCGGTCTGTCCGATGATGAAATCGACAGAATGGTAAGGGAAGCCGAAGCTCACAAGGCAGAGGATGACAAGAAGAAGGAAGACATCGAGACACGCAACAGGGCAGAAGCTTTCATTAACCAGATCGATGACACGCTGAACAATGAAAATGCAAATGTCACTGCAGAGCAGAAGGCAGAAGTGAAGAAGCTCAGAGATGAGCTGCAGGCAGCCATTGACAGGAATGATATGGACGGCCTCAAGACCAAGCTTGATGCACTTGAAAAGGCAGCCAATGAAATGGCTCAGCAGATGTATTCCAATGCCGGTGCTTCCCAGACACAGGGAGCTGCAGGCAGCCAGCAGTCTGATGATGACGTTGTCGACGCAGACTTCAGAGAAAAGAACTAAACAACAGATCATTGACAGATTCCCGGTGCATTCTGGGAATTTGTCTTGTATGACAAATAAAAGCAAAGTCAGTGCAGTACCTGAAGGCAGGATATCTGCACTGACTGCAGTTATCGCAGCAGCGTAACAGCCTGAAAGAAGAAAGGCAGTGAAGATATGGCAGAAAAAAGAGATTATTACGAGGTACTGGGTATATCAAAAAGCGCAACAGACGCTGAGATAAAAAAGGCCTATCGTTCTCTGGCTAAAAAATATCACCCTGATGTAAACAAAGAACCGGGTGCGGAAGAAAAATTCAAAGAGATCAACGAAGCGTATGAAGTACTTTCCGATGAGCAGAAGAGAAAGACATATGATCAGTTTGGATTTGCCGGCATGGAAGGCAGCTTCGGAGGAAATTACGGAGGATTCACAAGCGGCGGCTTTGATGATCTGAATGATATATTCTCATCCTTCTTTGGCGGAGGAATGGGCGGTTTCAGTTCGTCTTCAGGCAGGACCAGACCTGATAATGCTCCGCGCAAGGGAAGAGACCGTCTGATGAAGATCGACGTGAGCTTCCTCGACGCATGTTTCGGAAAAACGCAGACAGTAACTCTGAATGTCGATGAAACATGTATGCAGTGCGGCGGAAGCGGTGCAGCAAGCAAGTCTGATATCGAGACATGTCCGACATGTCACGGTTCCGGTACGGTGATCAGTCAGCAGCGTACGGCATTCGGTGTATTCCAGACACAGAATACCTGTCCTGACTGCCGCGGCAGCGGACAGCGGATCAGGCGTGTCTGTCCGAAGTGTGCCGGAAAAGGATATGAACGCAAAAAAACGACTGTGGAAGTCAAGATTCCGGCAGGAATCAATACCGGACAGCAGCTTCGGGTATCCGGCAAGGGTGAAAGAGGCACGAACGGCGGACCCAACGGAGATCTTTATCTTGAGATCAACGTAATGCCGCATGAGCAGTTTGTGCGCGAAGGCAAAAATATTTATCTTGAAATTCCTGTGACAGCGGTTGATGCGACACTGGGAACGACGATTGATGTTCCGACAATCAACGGTGAAGTAACCATGAAGATTCCGGCAGGAACACAGGACGGAACACAGCTGAGACTGAAGGGTGAAGGTGTACCCGATCTCAGAGGCGGCAGAGCCGGTGATCAGTTATGCACAGTCAGGATCAAGATAGATACCAAACTTACAATGAAGGAAAAGGAACTGTACAAACAGCTCAGAGAACTTGAAGGAAAACCCGGCAAGGAAAATATCTGGGAAAAATTTAAACGCAGTTTCAGCTAGGGGAAAAACAACAAAGGGCAGCTTCACACAGAAGGAGGTGCTTTATGAATATTGAACAGATGACGGAACAGCTGCAGCAGATTATTATGGCTGCATTGACAAAAGCGCAGGAAAAGCATAACAGCGAGCTCAGTGCTGAGCATATACTGCTTGCTATGCTTGAGGACAGCGGTCTGGACGGAATCTGGTCCAGAATCAACTGTGACAAGAATTCCATGACTGCGCTTGTGAACCGGAGCATTTCCAGGCTTCCGGTTACGGGCGAATCGGCGCAGCCGATGCTTTCACGATATGTGAATGAAGGCTATACTAAAGCGCTGGATTATATGAAAAAGCAGGGCGATACCTATATGAGTACAGCGGCTCTGCTGATCGGTATCCTTGATACAAAAGCACCCGTGGCAGAAGAACTGAAAAGGGCCTTCGGCTTCACGGTGAATGATGTGAAAAAAGCAGAGGAAGACAGAAGAGGTGGTATGAAGATGGATGAAAAGACAAATGAAAGCCAGCTCGATGCGCTTCAGAAATACGGACACGACCTCGTACAGGATGTAAAGGACGGCAAGACCGATCCGGTTATCGGAAGGGATGAGGAAATCAGACGTGTAATTGAAATCCTTTCCAGGAAAACAAAGAACAATCCTGTACTGATCGGTGAGCCGGGTGTCGGTAAGACAGCGATCGTTGAAGGACTGGCATGGCGTATTATGAACGGCGATGTTCCTCTCGGACTGAAAGACAAGCGGCTGATTGAACTTGATATGGGTTCACTGATTGCAGGCGCAAAATACAGAGGAGAATTTGAGGAACGTCTCAAAGGTGTACTGGCACAGGTAAAAAAAGCAGACGGCGGAATTATCCTGTTTATTGACGAACTTCATAATCTTGTCGGGGCGGGAAAGACAGAGGGCTCCATGGATGCGGCCAATCTGCTGAAACCGATGCTGGCAAGAGGAGAACTCAAGTGCATCGGAGCTACAACCTTCGATGAATACAGGAAATACATTGAAAAGGACAGGGCACTGGAAAGAAGATTCCAGAAAATTCAGGTTTCCGAACCGACAGTGGAGGATACAATTTCAATTCTCAGAGGTCTTAAGGACAGGTTTGAAAGCCATCACGGTGTTCAGATCAGGGATGAGGCAATCATAGCTGCCGCATCACTGTCCAACAGGTATATTACTGACAGGTATCTGCCTGACAAGGCGATTGACCTGGTGGATGAGGCATGTGCCACATTAAGAGTTGAAATGGATTCAATGCCGGCTGAACTGGATGAACTGTCCAGAAAGATCATGACCCTGCAGATTGAGGAAACATCCCTGAAGGATGAGGATGATCCCAAGACGCTGGAAAGAAAAGCAGATATTGAGCGTGAACTTGCCAATCTCAATGAAGAGAAGGAAATCAGGTTCAGCCAGTGGAAAGCTGAAAAGCAGGCGCTCGAAGATGTGAAAAAGGACCGTGAACTTCTGGAAACTGCTAAGCTTCAGCTGACGCAGGCACAGAATGATGCGGATTATGAAAAAGCAGCGAAACTGAAGTATGATACGATTCCCGCACTTGAGAAAAAGATCAATGCATCAAATGCAAGAGATGACAGCAATGCGATGATCCATCAGGTTGTGGATGAGGAAATGATTGCCAAAATCGTATCAAGATGGACGCATATTGAAGTAACCAGACTGATGTCAACAGAACGTCAGAAGATTCTGCATCTTCCTGAAGTGCTCAGACAGAGAGTCATGGGGCAGGATGAAGCACTGTCGCTCGTGTCTGACGCAATTATGCGTTCCAAGGCGCAGATTCAGGATGAAAACAGGCCTCTGGGTTCATTCCTGTTCCTCGGACCTACCGGTGTAGGTAAAACCGAAGTTGCCAAGGCACTCGCTCAGCAGCTGTTTGACGATGAGACAAAGATCGTAAGAATCGACATGTCTGAATATATGGAAAAGTTCTCTGTATCCAGACTGATCGGAGCTCCTCCGGGATATGTCGGCTATGAAGAAGGCGGGCAGCTGACGGAGGCAGTCAGAAGAAATCCTTACTCAATCGTGCTTCTTGATGAAGTTGAGAAAGCACATCCGGATGTCTTCAATGTCCTGCTGCAGATTCTCGATGACGGCAGAGTGACTGACTCCAAGGGAGTTACCGTGGACTTCAAGAATACGATTATCATCATGACAAGCAACCTGGGAAGTCAGTATGCATTTGAAGCTGATCAGGAAATGCGTGACGAACATTACCGCGCGGAAGTGCAGAAGTACTTCAAGCCTGAATTCATCAACAGAATTGATGAGATTATCGTATTCAATGCACTGAACAGCGCTGTCATGAAGCAGATTGCGGATAAATTCCTCGGACAGCTGAAAACCAGACTTCTGGAGAAAGACATTTACCTGGAAGTTACGGAAGCAGCGAAGGACAGGATTATCGAGCTTGGCACAGACAGCACATTCGGTGCCCGTCCCATGAAGCGGCATATTCAGAGAACAGTGGAAACAATGGTGGCCAGAAAGATCCTGGAGGATCCGAATCTTGCGGGACATACGCTTGTCGTGGACGCCGACGGGGACAATTACCGGGTATACGTCAAATCAAGCATGGCATAAAACAGAAATACGGCTTCTTTCGGGTATGAAGCCGTATTTTTTGTGCATTTCAAGGGAATAATTTAAAAATTTGATAAACATTTTGCTGTATTGGAATTTATAATAAACTGGTTAAGGAGATGATTACATGTATACAATCAATGATTTATACGATCTGGAACATACATTAGCCAAGGATTACCTCAGTCAGTTTACATACCCGTGGGAAGCCCTCAAGGGAATCAAGGATATGATTATTGACCTCGGCAGCAGGCTTGATCCCGAAGAGTATACGGAGGTCAGCGAACATGTCTGGGTACATAAGACAGCCAAAGTATTCCCGACGGCATATCTCGGCGCACCGTGCATTATCGGACCGAATACGGAAGTAAGACACTGTGCCTTTATCAGAAGTTCCGCTCTGGTCGGAGCTGACTGTGTTGTCGGAAATTCATGCGAGTTAAAGAATGTAATTCTGTTCGATCACGTACAGACTCCGCATTACAACTATGTAGGGGATTCCATTCTCGGATATTATTCCCATATGGGTGCGGGTTCCGTTACAAGCAACGTCAAGAGCGACAAGACGCTGGTCGTCGTTCATCACGGAGACGAGGCAATTGAAACCGGCATGAAGAAGTTCGGTGCAATGCTCGGCAATCATGTTGAGGTCGGATGCAATTCCGTTCTCAATCCCGGAACCGTCATCGGCGTCAACAGCCGTGTCTATCCGACAAGCTGTGTCAGGGGTGAAGTGCCTGCCAACAGCATCTGGAAAAACGACGGAAGAATTGCAGACATCAAATAAAGAAGGAAGCGCAGCTTCCTTTTTTTGACTCAGATGTTTGTTCTGCCGGAAGTGGTGATATACCGGATCGGGTTTTTCTCAAAGCCTGCGGTATTTGTTGTCGGGATAATACGATCAGATCGTAAAAGATCTGCTTGACGCAAGAATCAACACCAATCCCGAAGTGGAAAGCGGAACAGACTTCCACGGCGGAATCCTTCTCAAGAAGAATATCATCCGCTCTCATCCGTCAAAGACTAAGGAAGAGGCGATCCGGGCAATGGGCAAAGTGCTCAAAGACGGCGGATACGTTACCGACCGCTATACGGAAGCGATGTTCGAAAAGGAAAAAGTATTCAATACTGCAATCGGCAACTCAATCGCCATTCCCCACGGCATTGAATCCATGACGGGTGAAATTCTGAACTCCGGCATAGCTATCTTCACTTATCCCAACGGAATTGACTGGGATGACGGGAGAATCGTCAAGCTGGTGATCGGTGTTGCGTCTGTCGGTGATGACCACATGACAGCACTTGCAAAAATCGCGGAAGCATGCGAAACAGAAGAGGCAGTTGACCGTATTGTTAAAATGAATGAAGATGAGATATATAATCTGTTTAAGTAAGACAGAGAACAGATAACTGTTCAGGAGTAAAGACTATGAAAACAAAAGCAGTCAGAATGTACGGCGAAATGGATCTCCGTCTGGAGGAGTTTGAACTTCCGGAAATCAAGGATGACGAGATCCTTGCCAAAATCTACAGCGACAGCATCTGCATGTCTACATACAAACTTGCCAGACAGGGCAAAAATCATAAACGGGCGCCGAAAAACATCGATACCAATCCGATTATTGTCGGCCATGAATTTGCCGGAGTCATCGTTAAAGTCGGTGAAAAATGGAAGGATCAGTTCAAGCCCGGCATGCGCTTTGCGCAGCAGCCTGCCCTGAACTACAAAGGCTCCATGGCTTCACCCGGCTACTCTTACGAATTCTTCGGCGGAGACTGCACATACTGCATTTTCCCGCCGGAAGCGATGGAAGTCGGAGCTCTGATGCCGTTTGACGGAGACAGCTTTTACAAGGCAAGTCTCGGCGAGCCGCTGTCCTGTTCAATCGGTGCGATGCATGCGCAGTATCATACAAAGAACGGTGTTTACACTCACGAAATGGGTCTGAAGCGCGGCGGCAACCTGATTATCATGGGCGGCTGCGGACCGATGGGTCTGGGTGCAGTTGCATATGCGTGCGTCTGTGAATATGATCCGGCAAAGATTGTTGTGACAGATGTCGATGATGCCAAGATTGCGCGTGCCATGGAGGTTGTTTCACCGGAATGGGCGAAAGGCCACGGTGTGGAACTGCTGTATGTCAACACGGCAAAAATGGAGGATCCCCGTCAGGGACTGATGGATCTGACCGGCGGCCACGGCTATGATGATGTTCTGATTTATGTGCCGATTCCGGCAGTTGCGGAACTGGGCAATCAGGTGCTTGCATATGACGGATGCATGTCATTCTTCTCCGGACCGAGCAACAAAGATTTCCTGGCAAAAGTAAATCTTTATGACTGCCATTACAACGCAACCCACATCATGGGCACAACAGGCGGAAACAATGACGACCTGATTGAGGCAAATGATCTCGCGGCAAGAGGCATCATCGATCCGGCAATCATGGTCACTCATGTCGGCGGAATCGACAGCATTGCCGAAACAACATGCAATCTCCCGAATATCAAAGGCGGAAAGAAGCTGGCATACACACAGTTTGACATGCCGATGACTGCGATTGAAGACTTCGGGAAACTCGGTGAAACAGATCCGTTCTTCAGGGAACTGGATGCCTGCTGCAAAGCACACAACGGACTCTGGAATCCGGAAGCTGAAAAAATGATTTTTGAACACTTCGGTGTTGATGTTAATGCACTCTGACCTGCCCTGACTGAAACAGAAAATCTCATTGAAACAGAAAAGAAGCCCTTGCCGGGCTTTTTTCTGCTGCATCGCATAATGACAGGGGACAGGGATTTATCTGTGCTGCAGAGACAGCATATAGCCGAGAATGTGCATGGCCTGCTGGAACCTGTTTTCATCAATCAGCTGCTTCAGCTGATCTTCTGTCAGAAGCTCCACACTGAGGAATTCCGTTTCATCAAGATGCTGCTGTGATACCCGGCGGCAGTCCTCTGCGAAAAAGATAAATGCATAATTGTCACTGATGGTGGCATTGGAGGGGATTGTAAGAAGATGCGTCCAGTGATCCGAAACATAGCCTGTTTCTTCTTCGAGTTCCCTGACCGCAGCGTGAAGGGCGGTTTCTTTTGCGTCTGTTCCGTATTCCTGCCCGCCGCTTCTCTCGATTCCTCCGGCGGGGAATTCCGTTGTCACTTCGCGGATTCCGTGCCGGTACTGTCTGACACAGATAAATCTTCCTTCCGTATCCCTGGCAACGATTACTGCATAATTTCTTCTGCTGTAATTATAAAACGGCCCGGCAGTACTGCCGTCCGGCATGCGGTACTCACATCTGCGGAAGTCGATCCACTGATCACGGACGATATGATCAGTACTTACTTCCTCCCATTTCAGGTTTTCATCATTGTGATTCATCCTGCACCTCCTGATCCGATGAATGCAGTTTAACACGTATGCGCCGGTCAATGTTATAATTGTTTTGCTGTAAATACAAAAGGGAGAAATGCTTATGGGATTTTGGCAGAATGTTATTATGAGTGTCCTTTTCGGAGGAATCGGCGCATGGATGATGTACGGGGTCATCAAAACAAGAAATAAACTGAAGTACAAGGATAAACTCTGGACGCTGACGCGTATTCTGTTTACGGCCAGCGGCGTGCTTCTTCTGCTGACTGCATTTGCGTTCACGGAAGTGATGGATTATGTAAGACTCGCTGCTATGATGCTGGCTGTCGCCGCATACCTTCTTCTGAGAGACGGAATCGGGGAAGAGGGATTTGCATCCCTCGGCAGGTGGAATGACTGGTCCGAAGTGACAGGCTATGATTACAGAACCGAGAAGGAAAAGCTGAGACTTTTCTTTACCGTAGCAGAGGTGAAGAAAAACAAAAAGGAAGACTACAATGTGCAGATCACGCTGGAATCTAAAGATGAAGCTGAAATCAAGGCTTTCCTGAAACAGAAGATCGGCAAGAAATACAAAAGAATGAGGAAATAACTATGAGTGAAATTAAGGCTGTTCCGTACATTCCGGATGAGGATTATGACAATCCGGCAATGATTACCGATTTCTATGAATTTACCATGGCGAACTGTCTGTTTATGCATGGCTTCAAGGATACCGTCATGGTATTTGACATGTTTTACAGAGAGAATCCCGACAATCAGGGATATGCCATCAGCTGCGGCCAGCACAAGCTGATCCGTTTCCTGCAGAATTATCATTTCAATGAGCAGGACCTGATCTGGCTGCGCTCCAAGGGAATGTCCGAGGAATTCTGTGAATACCTGCGCACTTACAAATGGAAGGGCGATGTCTACATGCTGCGTGAAGGAACAGTCTGCTATCCGCAGGTTCCCATGGTGCGTATTGAATGTGATATGGCAGGTGCAATCCTGATTGAAACATATCTTCTGCAGACGATGAACTTCCATTCGCTGATTGCCACCAAGGCAACCAAAATTTCCGGCCTGTCTACACACAATCCGAGAAATGTCATGGAATTCGGAACCAGACGCGCACAGGGAGCTTCGGCGGGAAATGACGGTGCATATGCTTCGATTCTCGGCGGATGCATCGGTACCGCAAACTGCCTGGCTGAGATGAAATTCGGAAGTGAAGTCAAAGCAGTCGGCACAATTGCGCACTCCTTTATCGAGTTCTTCCCGACCGAGATGGAGGCATTCCGCGCCTATGCGGAGACATATCCCGACAATGTATCACTTCTGCTTGATACATATAATATTTTTGAATCCGGTCTTCCCAATCTGATCAAACTTGACGATGAGCTGATTGCCAGATATCCGGATGACCCGAACAAGAGGGTAAAGTCTGCCAGAATTGATTCCGGTGACCTTGCCCGCGGCTACAAGAGACTGAGAAAAGCTCTTGACGCTGCCGGAAAGCCGTATGTAAAGCTTGTTGCGTCAAATTCCCTGGATGAGAAAAAGATGTCCAATATGGAGGTCTATGAAAATGCCAGGTTTGACAGCTACGGTGTAGGTGAAAAACTGATCACCAGCGCTACGGATCCCGTATTCGGCGGTGTCTACAAGCTTGTTGCAGTCAAAGAGGCTGACGGTACATATTCCCCCAGAATGAAGTGCTCGGACAGTGCTTCAAAGGCAATTATTCCGGGCAAGCTGATGGCATGGCGTGTATTTGATGAAGAGGGAAAAGGTCAGTGCGACATCATTTCCATGGATGATGAAGTGATCAACAGCGGTGAGCCGATTGAAATCATCAATCTGGATCCGGATGCGTTCTCACCCGTCAAGACAATCGTCCCGTGTCATGTTGAACGGATTCTCGTGCCGCATATGATCGGCGGTGAACTTGTCATTGATCTGCCTGATATCCGTGCCAAAAAAGACTATGTCAGGGAACAGCTGGAGAATCGTGTATGGGAATCGGAACTGCGTCCCGAGTTCCCGCATAAGCATTATGTTGACCTGACTCATAAGGTTGCGGATACGCGTGAGGAAATGTACAGAAAGCTTCACGGAGGAAAGATTTGAAACGTGCACTCGTATTCGGCGGGGCATTCAATCCGCCGACAAGAGCCCATATCGAACTGGCAGATTACGCCCGAAGATCTGTCGGTTTTGATTATGTGATTTTTGTGCCTACCAAAAAGGTATATATCAGGGAGGACCAGGGCAAGGACTTCGCCTTTGACGATCAGACGAGGCTGGATATGCTCGGACGCATCGCTTCCTCAAAAGAATGGATGCAGGTTTCCGATTATGAGATATGTGCCGGAAAACAGCCGAGAACTTACGAGACGCTCTGCCGTCTGAAAGAAACAACCGGGATGGAACTGAAGCTTCTGTTTGGTTCGGACAAGCTGGAGGAACTGCAGACGGGCTGGAAATATGTCGACGGCATCATGCGTGAATTCGGTGTTGTTTGCATGGTGAGAAACAATGACCGTGCTGAAGAACTGATAGAAAATGATGCTTATCTGAAAAGTCTCAGTCCTTACATTACAGTTGTTGCGACACCTGAAAAATATCAGAGTACAAGTTCTACGGAAGTCAGAAAAGAGATTGTGCGTTATCAGGAAATCAAATGTCATCTGGAACAGATGGTTCCTGAGGAACTGGAAGGACTGAAGGATTATATCGGAGGAAAACTATGAAGAACCGGATGATCAAGGCTGCATGTGCGGTGCCGGCATTAAAGCCTGCAGATGTTGATTTTAATGTCAGGGAGATTATTTCGCTGATCAGGAAGAACAGGGACTGCGGTCTGATTGTTTTCCCCGAGCTTTGCATTACCGGATATACCTGTGCCGATCTGTTCGGTCAGAGGGCACTGACGGAAAAGGCATATGACGGACTGGCAAAGATAGCTGCGGCAACGCTCCGGATCAAGGGTCTGACCGCAGTGGTCGGACTGCCCGTGCGGTTTGAAAATGATCTTTACAACTGCGCTGCATTTGTGTCCGAGGGAAACATTGCGGCTCTGGTGCCGAAGATCAATATTCCGGTCTATTCGGAGTTCTATGAAGGCAGATGGTTCGCTTCGGGAAAAGACGTGATCGGAAGAACGGCCGAAATCAACGGTCAGATGATTCCGTTCGGCATGGATGTTCTTGCAAGGGACGCTGAGACGGGAATTACCATCGGAACGGATATCTGTGAAGATCTCTGGGTTCCCGACAAGCCCAGCACACATGCATGTCTTGCCGGCGCCAATGTTATTGTCAATCTGAGTGCAAGCGATGAGGTGATCGGCAAGGAAGACTACCGCAGAAGCATCGTTGTTCATCAAAGTGCCGACTGTTACTGCAGCTACCTTTATGCAAGTGCAGGAATGGATGAAAGTTCCACTGATCTTGTATTCAGCGGGCACTGCATGATTGCGGAGAACGGAAAGCTTCTGAGTGAAAAAATATTCCCGGAAAGAAGCAGCGTAATTACGGCTGTAATTGATCCTGAGGCATGTGAGTATAACCGCAGTCATCAGAATACATTCCCGAGTGAATCGGGAGGATGGTACAGATATGCGGATGTATCCGTGAAGCCTCTCGGAAAAAAATCGGATGTTTCGGTTGATGAATATGTATCCCTGCTGAAAAACGAAGGATTCCGTCCGGAAAGGATGCCGTTTGTTCCGTCAGATGACAGAGAACTTGCAAAGCGGTGCCATAATATCCTGCGCATCCAGGCAAACGGCCTGGCAACCCGCGTAAAAGCAGTCAATATTAAAAATCTGGTGATCGGCATTTCAGGCGGCCTTGATTCGACACTGGCTCTGCTGGTATGCCACGAGGCAAAAAAGATTGTCCCCGATATCAGGATCATTGCCTATACAATGCCGAACAAAGGAAATACCACCAGCCTTACATACAATAATGCGGTGGCGCTGATGAAGGCTCTCGGGGCAGAAATGCGCGAAGCTGAGATCGGTCAGCCGGTGGCTGATCATCTGCGTCTGCTCGGTCATGGTGAAGGCTATCAGGGTGAAGGCGATACCACATATGAAAATGCGCAGGCAAGAATGCGCACCTACATTCTGATGGATGCCGCAAATATGGAAAACGGTCTGGTTGTGGGAACAGGTGATCTGAGTGAGCTGGCCCTGGGCTGGTGCACTTACAACGGTGATCATATGTCAATGTACGGGGTGAACGGATCAGTTCCGAAGACACTTGTTCAGTACATCTGCCGGGCTTATGCTCTGACATGCGGCAGCGAAGAACTGAAAAAGACCCTGCTGGCAATTGTTGATACACCGATTTCGCCGGAACTGACACCGAATGACAACGGCCGGATTGCCCAGAAGACAGAGGAAAAAATCGGCAAATATGATCTGAACGATTTCTTCCTGTACTGGATGATGAGATACGGCTTTGAACCGGACAAGATTATGGCATATGCGATGCTGGCATATGATGAACTTGACAAAGAGCAGATCCGTCAGGCTGAATTAAGGTTTTACGGCAGATTCTTCAGTCAGCAGTTTAAGAGAAGCTGCCTGCCGGACGGCCCGAAAGTCGGTTCTGTCACACTTTCACCCAGAGGCGACTGGAGGATGCCGAGTGATGCATCATCCGCGCTGTGGCTGGATATTATAAGAAATGCATGAAGAGAACGGGCAGCCGTTCTTTTCTCTGATATAATTCAGACATGAAAACAATCGTATGGGATTTTAACGGAACAATCGTGGATGATACACAGATCTGTCTTGATATCGAAAACGAAATGCTTAAGAAAAGAAACATGCGGCATGATTATACAATTGACGAATACCGTGATCATTTCTGCTTCCCGGTGAAAAACTATTATTACTGGCTCGGCTATACTTTTGAAAATGAGTCATATGAAGATATTTCTGTTGAATTCAATGAGATGTATGACAGGCATTTCTCCGACTGCAGTCTTTGTGACGGATTTGAAGAACTGATCCGGCTTGCAGAGGAAAAGGGCTACAGAAATATCATTCTTTCCGCCACAAGAGAGGACAGACTGATCAGGCAGGTAAAAGAACTGCAGATTGATCATCACTTTGATGAGCTTCTCGGAATCGGAGATCTTCTGGCCGGCGGGAAAACCGACAGAGCCCTGAAATGGATGGAAGAATCAGATACAGATCCGTCTGATTGTATTTATATCGGAGACACAACGCATGATGCAGATACTGCGGAAGCGCTGGGAATCAGAAGATGCATTCTTGTTTCGTGCGGACACCAGTCATTCAGCGTTCTGAAAGGGGCATCAGAAGAGACACTGCACAGTCTGAAAGAGGTAAAGCTTTGAAAAAATGTGATGTATACAGAAAATGCGGCGGCTGTTCTTATATGGAAAAGGATTATGAGGAACAGCTGAAGATCAAGAGGGAGTATGTCCGTAAGCTTTACAGCGGACATGATGTTGAGCCGGTCATCGGCATGAAGGACCCGTATCACTATCGTCATAAGGTGTATGCGGCTTTTTCAACGAACAGGAACGGGAATATACGTGCGGCGATGTATGAAGAAAACAGCCATCGTCCGGTCATTGTCAATAATTGTCTGATTCAGAATGAAGCAGCCAACAGGATCATTGAAACTATCTGCAGAACAGCAGAAGAAATGAATATCGAAGTCTATAACGAAGACACCGGGACAGGTGTTTTAAGGCATGCCTATATCCGCATCAGCAGGAGTACGAAGAGGGCGCTTGTTACAATCGTCATCGGTGCAAAACAGATGCCGGGTTCCAGGAAATTTGTCGCAGTTCTGACGAAAAAGCATCCGGAAATCGAGACTGTGATTATCAATCAGAACAGCCGGAAAACAAGCATGGTTCTCGGCGAAAAAGAACACGTGGTATACGGAAAAGGATTTATTACGGAAGAGATCAGCGGACTGAAGTTCAGAATATCGTCAAAATCATTCTTTCAGGTTAATCCGGTTCAGGCTGAAAAACTGTACAGAACAGCCATCAACATGGCAAAGCTGAACATGGAGAGTGTTGTTCTTGATGCATGCTGCGGAACCGGCACGATTGCACTGCTGGCAGCCAAATATGCGAAGAACGTGATCGGTGTTGAAATCAGCGAGTCAAGTGTCCGCGATGCCAGGTATAATGCCAAAGTGAACCATATCGGCAATGCACAGTTTTACTGCAATGATGCAGAACAGTTTATGCATTCTCTCGATGAAAAGATTGACTGTGTATTTCTGGATCCTCCCAGGAGCGGTATGACATATTCATTTATGTCGGAACTGAAGCGGCTGGAACCCGAAAAGATTGTTTATATTTCATGCAATCCGGAAACACAGGTACGTGATCTCAGAATTCTCAAAAACTATACCATTAAAAAAATTGTGCCATGTGATATGTTTCCGATGACGCCCCATTTAGAGACTATAGTGTTGCTGCAAAAGCTGAACTCGTAGAAATCCTTTATTTTAAGCACTTTTACGGGCATTTCATCTAAGGAAAACCTCCTGGTCGAAGTGCGGAAAAAGCCTCGAGAAGTACGTCCGGTGTCTATAGT
>JAILGV010000127.1 GCA_024696355.1 Solobacterium sp. | reverse complement strand
TGTGTTACAATCTTGTTTGTAAGAAGAAGTTCCTATAAAGCGGTTCAGAATACATAGAAAAGGAGTCATGTCATATGGACAATTCAACATTGATCACCGAGAGAGTCTATCTTGATCTGAAGGAAAAAATCATGTTTGGCCAGTATCTGCCGGGCGTCCATCTTGTTGAAGCAGATCTGATCCAGGAATACTCCGTAAGCCGGACAACGATCCGTGCAGCACTACGGCAGCTGATGGAGGACGAAATCGTTGTAATGATTCCGCACCGCGGGATATTTGTGCGTAAACTTTCCATGAAAGAAGTACAGGACTATTATCAGATCGTAAAAACACTGGAGTCCATGGTTGCCCGGCGGGTGGCACTGGAACGTACACCGGAACAGATTACCATGCTGGAGGAGAAGCTGGCCGAAGATGAATCGGCGGTCGTCAACGTAGATTTCACTCAGCATTTCAAAAATGTACAGGCTCTGCGCAGAATGCTGGTATCATTCACAGGAAACGAGCCGCTGATCAGAATCGTCGGCAAAATTCATACGATCCTGTCTATTTATCATTCAGCTCATCCGCTGAAGGAACGCGTTGATATCTCATATCAGAAACACAAGGTGCTTCTTCAGGCAATCCGTGATCAGGATGCCGATCTTGCAGAAGATACAATGCGCACCATTATTCAAACCTCTCTGGATCTTTACTGAACAGCCGGACAGATACCCTGCCCGTATCCGGGTTCCTGCGGCAGAACAATCTGTTGAGAACGTCAAAATCCCGCTTCAGAAGCGGGATTATTTCATAATAGTGCTGTTGTCTTCTCCGGCGCCGGGTTATTCAATCAGGCCGTATCCTTTGCGGACTTTCCTGATAAACTCATCTGACGGCTTACGGTATTTGCCGCGGCGGCTTGTCATCAGACCGGATCTTTCATGCAGAATAACTGCAGCTTCTGCAGTCTTCAGCAATGCACCGACGATATCCAGTACGATCGTTCCGGTATTACCGACCTGACTGTACTGTTCTTTTGCGGCAAGAGCCGCAAGCAGACCGCATCCGGGCAGAATGACTTCTCTTCCTGCTTTGGCATTCCGCTCACAGACTTCCTGGAAGTTCCTGATGTACTTCTCAGGTTTGGACAGGGCTTCTCCCATCTCTTCCAGCGTCATTTCGCAAATGTCAAAATTAATGAAATTCTCTGCACCGTATTCTCTCAGCAGCATCGCAAAACGTTTCGGCGTTGTGACATCTTCAACCGAAACAATCGTAGCATTCCCGCCGTACAGCTTTGCCCACATGATACCTGTTTCGGCAATTCCCAGCACCGGAATATCCAGTACTTCTCTTGCCTCCTGAAGACAGCAGTCAGCGAAGCAGCCGATTGCAATACAGTCGAATCCCTCCTCCTGGGCACGGAAGAAGTTCTCCATCATATCCCTGCCGTTGAGCATTTCAACCCATTGCCATGAAGTTACGTTCGGTGAGGTTTCAACACCGTGCATTTCGACATAAAAGTCGTCCCCCAGAATCTTACGGGCATGTTCTTCGATTGCCTCTTTGTATCCGGGCAATACGTCAAGCTGCACACTGCTCTGCCACCAGATCTTGTACTTTGCCATGATTACACTCCTTTATCTCTTTTGAAATCAGAATAAATAGAATTACATTATTGTATTACATTGTTATCTTGCAATTTCAGATTATCACTATCATTTGAAAGTATCAAGAGCTGTACATCAATTCCGAATGCATGAAAACAGAAAAACAATACAGCATGTTTTAGTGCGTTTTCTCATGCAGCTTTATAAATTCAGAACAACGGTCACATCTTGCATAATCAAAGAATCCCCTTTATTTATCCTGTTTTTTTATATTTCGCAGGCTCCGGGAAGATCATGATTCAGCTGGTATCAATGAGGCATCTGCCTGCCGATGATCCGCAGACTTAATACTCCGGCCTTTGTGTCCATCAAATAGTCCGATTAAATTGTATGACAATTATGCTTGACATTTTATTCAGCCGGTTCTATATATGAAGTAGAAGCAGAATACATTATTGTAATACAATTATCAGACATCATTATATTACCCGCTGACAGGAGGAAAAATTATGAAGGAAATCAAAGGTAAAAATGCTGTTGTGACAGGTGCAGGCGGCGGTATCGGCCGTTCCATCGCTATCGAACTCGCCAGAGCCGGCGCTAACGTATGCGTCGTTGACATTGAAGAAGCAGTTGCAAATAAAGTTGCGGCAGAATGTGCAGAATTCGGCGTAAAGAGCTTCGGCCGCAAAGTTGACGTATCCAAACTTGAAGAAGTGCAGGCACTGGCTGACGCCGCATACAATGAATTCGGATCTGTTGAGATTCTTGTCAATAATGCCGGCGTAACTCTGCGTCCCTTCCGTGCTCACTGGGAGACCTCTCCCAAAGACTGGAACTGGATCTTCTCAGTCAATTTCTTCGGCGTTCTGAACGGTCATCTTGCTTTTGTGCCGCGGATGATTGAAACACCGGGTGAAAAGCATATCGTCAATACCTCTTCCGCGGCATCACTGTATGACATTGCCGGACATGCAGCATATTCTGCAACAAAGGCAGCCTGTGACGGTCTGTCCAACAGTGCACGTGAAGAACTGAAAATCTTCGGCATCGGAGTATCCGTACTCCATCCGGGTGTTGTCCGCACCAGGATCACCACCAGCAACCGTCTGATGAATGCCGAGCAGAAAAAAGCTCAGGATGAAGTGCGTCCCTGGAGTTACTGGGCAGAAAAATACGGCGGCGAACAGCCGAAAGGCACACAGACCGCAGTTGACCTCACAAATCTCAAGGATCCCGATCTGCCGCTTTCACCGATCCAGTACATCAATCCGAGAGCGGTCGGCCTTATGGTCATCGACGGTATTCTGAAGAACAAGCCGCATATTTCAACACATATGTATCCGATGCCTGCAGTACTCAACCGCTTCAGCGGCATCCTTGATGCAGTGCCTGACTATTCAGCAATCAAAAAGCAGCTGGACGAGCTTGACGCCGAAGGCGCTAAATTCTGAGTGCAGATATAGCCTCCCGGGTGAATGCTATGACAGATTATGTTAATACCGCACTCGGTCCTGTTCCCGCTGATGCGCTCGGCATTACCTCAATGCACGAACATCTTCTGCTGGGAATGCCGGGCTGGGAATACGACGCAAGCTACAAATATGACCGCAGGGCAGTTGCAGACCTCTGCATAGAAAAGGTCAATGAAGCAAAAGCGCTCGGACTGAAATCCATCGTAGACGCAACACCGATGGATCTGTGCCGTGATATTGAACTGTTTAAAACGGTTCAGGAAGCAACCGGTGTCAATATCATTGCCTCTACTGGTCTTTATACCGTAACCGACGGAAACCTTGTATTCTGGAAGCTGCTTGCGGCATACCGCGGATATGATGAGGCACTGGGACGCCTGAAGTACACCTATACAAAAGAAGTTACGGAAGGCATCGGTGATACCGGTGTCAAAGCCGGAGTCATCAAAATTGCAACCGGAAAGGAAATCGCGCAGATCGAGGAAATCTCGATCCATGCGGCTGCCCTGACCCAGCAGGAAACAGGCGTACGCATCATCTCGCATACAGCTGCCCCTGCCATGGGCAGACCTACCGCAGAATGCCTGCTTGCCAAAGGCGCAGATCCTTCCAGGACAATGATCGGTCATATGTGCGATACACCGGATGCACAGCTGATCATCGACTGTCTGGATCTCGGATTCTGGGTCGGTCTTGACCGCTTCGGTCTGACAATGTCCATCAGTGATGAAGAAAAATGCAGAGTTCTTGCGGAACTGATTGAAAAAGGTTATATCAACAGACTTCTGCTCGGTCATGACTGCCAGGTGTTTAATCAGGTTACAGACCTGATTCCGGCAGCTATGCTGGCAAAAATGCCTGACTGGAATCTGAGCGGACTGTTCAGGTCCATTATTCCTCACATGAAGGAAATCGGCATCACCGACGAACAGATTCATACGCTGCTTGTCGATAATCCCAGACGTTTCTTTTCAGGAAGCTGATTCCTGATTACAGAAGAGATCTTCCAACGCATAAAGCCCGGCTCCAGTCATTGCGGCCGGGCATTTATGTCTGACTGACTGTTAAAACAGGAACCGGTTCTGATATGTACCGGTTCCTGTTTATGTTATCTTGCAAATGCACTTGCACCGCTGGCAATGCAGCCGCCGTCACAGATAATATCCGCACCCGTCAGATAGGATCTATTTTGTATGCATTGTCGCTGCTGTCAGTATCGTCGTTATGATCCGCAAGGTATTTATCAAACCGATCCGCAGGATCATGAATTCCATGAACGAACTGGCACACGGTGACTTTTCAGTCCGCATCGATACAAAACAGGATAAATATGTTCCCATTGAAATCCGCCAGTTTTCAGAAAGCTTCAATAAAGCCGCGGAAGAACTGTCCGGAACAGAGATCCTGCGCAAAGACTTTGTAAATAACTTCTCTCATGAGTTCAAAACACCGATTGTCAGCATCAACGGATTCGCGGATCTGCTGTTGTCAGCCGATCTGCCCAAAGAAGACGAAAAAGAATTCCTGACCATCATCCGTGATGAAAGCAGACGGTTAACAAATCTTGCCGATACAATTCTTCTGCTGAACCGCATAGAAAGTCAGACAATACTGCGTGACGCCGTTCCGTTCCGTATTGATGAGCAGATCCGCCAGACTGTTCTTGTCACACAGCAGAAGTGGAAAGAAAAAGATCTCGACTTTCATCTTGATCTTTCGGAAGCAGAGTACTGCGGCAATGAATCACTGCTGAAGGAAGTATGGGTGAATATTCTTGATAACGCAGCTAAATTCTCACCGGAAGGCAAACCGATACAGGTCACCCTTCAGGATCAGGAAGACAGTATTACCGTATCTGTGACAGATCAGGGACCGGGTATAGATGAGAATACAAAAGCCCATATCTTTGAACAGTTCTACCAGGGCGATACAAGCCATAAAACACAGGGAAACGGTCTTGGCATGGCAATGGTCCACAAGATCGTCAGCCTGCATGAAGGCAGGATTCTGATTGACTCCTCCCCCGGAAACGGAAGCTGCTTCAGTGTTGTACTGCCTAAGAACGGGCAGGGTAATAGTTAATCCTCATCATTATCCTCATCTTCTTCATCTTCCTGTATCCCAAGAAAAGTCAGAAACTCTGAATAATTATCCGGATATGCATTGGTTCCTTTGGATTCAAAAGGTTCATGCCCGTCATTATAAGTAATGGTCAGTTTCCAATCAATCCCGTCAAATGTAACCCAGTCGCCGCTCTCCTGATATTCTTTTTGCCAGTCACCTATATGAAGCTTACGCAGACCGGAAAGGAATTCTTCTTTTGTAAGTGAATATTCAAACGGAATTTGATCAGACATAATATTTCCCGAATTATCAACATGCACTTTATTATCCAAAACTGTACAGGTGATAGTATCATCTCCAAAAATCCAGCCTCTTCTTTCAAAAATCAATTCCTTTATGTTTTGCAGCCTTTCAATAAAATCGAGTTTTTTCATGTCTTTTGCCTCATCTTTCATATACCACCCTCCCATTCAACTTATCTGATGCAACAATCAGATAGCAGAATCAGACAGATCCAGATTCTCCATATATGAGAGTACTTTGACCAGTACTTCCTTCTGCATACATATTGCCGGTCTTTTATAGTTGTAATCAAAGCATATTCCGTTGACTCCCGGTGTCTTGTCATTGACTATTGCCCGGATCACAGTCTCCATCGGAATCGTATCCGCAAACCCCGCCTGGAATTCATTCAGTGCATCCGGTGAAGTAAACACTCCCATATAGTGGAATCCATCTTCGGAAGGAATGGTTATATAAGTCTTATTGTTATCTTTCAGATTAAACGGCACATGTATTTTCATGCCCTTTGCAGATTCAATAATGAGTTCTTGTAAAAATATATAATAATTATCATT
>JAILGV010000021.1 GCA_024696355.1 Solobacterium sp. | reverse complement strand
GCGACTTCTGCTATGAAGCGCAGCGCAATCGGCTTTACCGCCGCACCGCTGTATCCTCCGACAGCCGAATGGCCCTTTACCGCAGGTGCGGCAACATAAGTATGCAGATTCACGCCGGTTACGCTTTTAATTGTATTGATGGCCGCGATACCGTCTGCCCCGCCTCTGACGGCAGCTTTGGCCGCCTTTGCCATTGAACCTGTATTCGGTGTCAGCTTGGCCAGCACGGGAATCGAACATCCCCGCTTCGCTGCAGCCGTAAACCTTTCGACCAGCCCCGGATCCGAGCAGATATCGGATCCCAGTCCTTCTTCTGTCATATTCGGACAGGAAAAATTCAATTCAACTGCATCGGCGTGATTCTTCTCACATTCCCGGGCCAGAGATTCCCATTCTTCTTCATCCGTGCCCATAATTGAAACAAGAATCAGCTTGGTCGGATAATTCTCCTTAAGACGGCGCAGGATCTCCATATTTTCAGCAACGCTGTGATCTGAAAGCTGCTCGACATTTTTAAAGCCGATAATTTCGCCGTGATCTCCCCTGAGAGCAGAAAAACGGGGACTCGCCTCGTGAATATCAAGATAGCTGATTGTTTTGAAGCATACTCCCGCCCATCCGGCATCCAGTGCACGGGCACACATTTCATATGTACTTGCCACAACCGAAGAAGACAGCAGAAACGGATTTTCAATCGGAATGCCGCAGAAGTCCGTCCTGAGTCTTCCAAAGCCGCCTGTGTCCGTCACCTCCAGACTGCTTTTCACTTCATCATGAAGCCTGCACATCAGTTTCCGTACCGGAACCCTGCCCGGACGCACACAGTTTCTTTCACACGGGGCATCACAGCCGGCACAGCCGAACGGTTCGCTCAGTTTCAATGCCGCACTGTTTTCGCTGCCGAACCAGATGCTTCTGAGATTTCTGCCCGGGTCCATTCCCCGGAGGCAGGCTGAAGTACACGGCGGATCTGTGCAAAGAGCACAGTCGAGCATATCCGAGCGCCGAATTATTCTTTCAAATCCCATATGTTTCTCCTTTCCTACCGGTCTGTGCCGGAAACTGAAACAATGCAGACTGTCTGATTATATATGTTCATAATTATATATATTTCCTGTTGCAAAGCAGGGCATGCGAAACGTACCGGTAATGCACTGACGGCGGAAATGCTGTGTGTAAACTGCATTATTCCTCTGCTTTGAGAGCTGTTCTTACAATTTCTCTGCGTCTTTCGTTCAGTTCTCCGGCACTTGCCGAACCGGTTTTCAGGGCAATTGCCGAAAAGATCAGCGGGATTATCACAACTGCGGCAGCTACAGCCGCATCCTTCGCCGTAAGATCCATAAACAGTGTTATTGCAACGACTGCCGCACAGATTCCGCCGAGAATACTGCAGGCGTTGTAAATCCAAAGCGGCATTTTGATGGAGCGCCTTGCAAACTGTTCGGGATATTCTCTGGGAATGCGCACGCAGGAAATATTCAGATATGAATTAATCAGCATAACCGGAATCATCAGCATACTGATGGCATTTCCTACGCTCATGCCTGTCAGAATCGGAACAAGTGCCAGAATATACGTCAGCAGAAAGCAGAAGTACGGATAACCGTCCGGACTCTTTTTGCGGAACAGCGCAGGAAGCCAGCCGTCATCAGCCATCCTTGAGAGCGGTTCCCGGACCATGGCAAGCATTGCCAGGAACGAGGAAATAATTGCGCAGATGCCGCCGCCGAGCACAAAGAACGCATACAGACCCCGGGGCAGAATTGCCTCAGCCGTGACGCTCAGGTTTTCACCGGCAATCTGCGCATAAGGAAGAACACCGGAGGCAACATAAGACATCAGCCCGTACACCACGGAAACAACTGCGCAGGTGACAAGAATTCCCAGGGGAATTGTTTTCTTCGGATTTTCAGTAATCTGCACCACGCCGATCGGCCCCATCGTCGTTCCCTGACATGCCCATCCCATGACCGCAATTGCACTGACCGCTCCGCCGAAGCCGCTGTGAAAGAATCCTCCGTCAAAATCCGCCCGGAAGAAATCTGCCGCATTCACATGCGGAAAGCCAAAAAACACAAAGAGCACCAGTGCTGCGGCAAGCATCGCTGTAGCAATGTTCTCGAACATTGTGACAATCCGGTTTCCGCGCATTGTCAGCAGAAAGAATAATGTCAGGACACCTGCACTGATCAGCTTCTCATGGGCAGCCACTGCCGGAAAAAGACTCCCCAGATAATCTGTCATTGCCAGTGCATAGCCGGTATATCCGAATGCCCAGATCACGCTGGTCCATCCGCCGTATCCGGTCAGCATGGGCGGCAGCAGCATGCCTTTCATGCTGTAATCGCCGCCGTCAACGACAAATATGCCGGACAGCGCAAGGTTATACCAGAAAGCCAGCAGCATATAGAAAACACATATAATTGTGATAGGCAGGATAGAACGTCCGGTTTTTTCAATGGCAGAGCCGAGTGTAACAAAGATGCCGGACCCTACAGCTCCCCCGATGCCAAGGCCGACAATATTCCACAACCCGATCTTTTTTTCATTCTGATTACTCATATCGTCTCCGTCTGATTATTATGATGATGCAGAAAAACTGATGTCCCGTATGTGAAACTCATGCAGAAGCCTGATTCAGTACTGAGCTAATTATAAACATGCATCCCATAAACTCAAAAGCAGGAATTCAGATTTTTTTCAGACCGGCATCAAAAACATCTGTTCTGTCCGGAATACATATCCGGACATAAAGAAAGCGGGATGTTTTTCTTCCCGCTGTCATATTATGAATCAAATTCTATTCCGAGGATTTTCGGCTGTTCCTCAAATTTCTTTCTGAGCAGATTCAGATCAGGAGCTTTATGACTGATCAGTTCCGCCGTAACATACCATCCGTCCCTGCCGTCACCGCGGATTCTGTTTTCGGTATGGCTGTATCCCAGACCGATAATAATGTCATTCATTTCCTTGATGGAGGCGTCTTTGGACAGATGAACCGTAATTTTGACAATATTCCTCGGCGGATTGATGATAAACATTTTCTGCATTGCCAGCTGCAGCACATACATCAGAAGGCCCGAGAAAAAGCCGATCGTATACATGCCGGCACCGAAGCAGAGTCCGATGGCCGAAGTCGCCCAGATTCCGGCAGCTGTAGTCAGACCCTGAATCGCACCCCGCTGAACGAAAATCAGTCCCGTACCGAGAAAGCCGACTCCGGACACAACCTGAGCAGCAATTCTTGCCGGATCATTTCTCGCCGCATCCACAAATGCGTGTCTGGAAACAATCATAAGCACACAGGATGCCATCGCAACAATTGCATGTGTTCTTATGCCTGCCTCCTTGTAACGGCTGTGCCGTTCATAGCCGATCATAATACCTGTCAGGATTGCACAGATTATTCTCAGCAGCCATTCAGGTTCAAAGAAATCCATAATTCCCACCTCATTATCCCGGAGTGCGGCAGATAAAAGATCATTCTGCTGTTCAGACTGACATAATTATGCACTCCGGACTGTTTCTGTTATATCCATTATAGTATTTTCCTTAATTATTTCCACATTTTGAAATCCATGTGCCGGACAAAAAAAGAATGAATAAAAAAATCCCTGAGGGATCAGGGACCTGCATGACTGTCAGGCAGCTGTTTCTTCCTTCCAGATTTTCCTGGCGAACAGTGCAGCCGCAACAGCCAGAAGTCCGACAACCGCTTCCAGAGCAAGTGCCGGCATTCTGCCGGAAAGAAGCACTGTCAGCGCATCAACCGCGAAATGAACCGCAACTGCGGCGGGAAACAGGTACCGTCTGTTTTTGTTCTTCACCGCAAACCATACAAGAACCGACAGGGAAATCTGAATCACGACTGCAAATACACGTTCAAGTATCCCGATCAGAAACATATAGGAAGGCGTCTGCGTGAGTGCTGCGACAGCAGCATTCATTTCAGCTGCCCCTGCCGGAGAAAGCGAAGCGGTCATTTCGGAGATTCTGCCGTTGTTGATCATCATTGCCATGACAAGATTGTTGAGCATGGAGAATCCCAGAATCATCATTGCCTCCAGGCCTCCGTGACCTCCGCCGTACATCAGTGCGTTGGCATCTTTGTCCATCTTTTTGCTGAGTACTGTTTTAAATGCGGCAAATCTGCCTGTCTCTTCAAACAGACCTGCCATCAGTCCCCCGTACAGTGCATACAGCAATGTGCTGCCCTGTATCTTCTGACCGATTCCTGATCCGAGCACAATCGTATGCACTCCCGATTCCAGAACAAATGCAAACAGAAACATGACTGCGCATCCGACAAAGAAAGGCAGAGTATCGGCGTTTGTCTTTCTTTTAATATTTACATAAAGATAGGCGGGAATCGCAAAACCCCAAAGGCATGATACTGTGAGGCAGATCAGTGTTAATGAAGATACGGTCTGTGTCATTTCTTATTCCTCCCGGGCAGCATCCGCCCAGATCAAACTCTCTTTCAGTATAAATCAGAACCGGCTGATCCGCACAATGAGAACGGAACTGCAGCACACCGTCGCATTCAGACAACCTGAAGCTCCAGAACTTCCCCTGCCGGCAGTTCGCACTGATTTTCATCATGTACTGCCGCAATCAGGGTCTTCCCTGCTTCATGATATTCTTTCAGGAATTCTTTCAGCAGTTCCTTTGACTTCCGGTCCAGACCGGCAAACGGCTCGTCCAGCACAAGCACTTCCGGATTCAGCGCCGTCACAGCCGCCAGTGCCGTCCGTTTCTTCTGCCCGCCGCTGAGATGATAAGGTGCTTTAGAGGCCAGATCCGTTATTCCGAACAGTTCCATGCAGTCCCTGGTGCGCCTGTCTGTTTCATCGTCGCTCAGTCCCATCTGCCGGGGACCGAATGCCACCTCATCATATACCGTTCCGCAGAACAGCATGGTATCCGGATTCTGGAACAGATATCCGATTTTTTTATGGAACAGTTTCGAATTCCGGCTGACACCGAGCCATTTCTCCGTGATCTCGGTCCCGTCAAAAAAATACTGTCCCTTTACAGGAAATGCCAGACCGTTCAGAACTCTGAACAGTGTTGTTTTTCCTGCCCCGTTGTCGCCTTTCACGATCAGGCAGCCGCCTTTTTCCACACAGAAAGACAGGTCTTTTAAAACCGGCTTCCCCTCACCGGGATATACATAGGTTATATTCCTGACTTCAATCATATTCATGTCATAATCCTCTGTAATCATCGGTGAAACCGCGGCAGCGCATCGCTTCATACATTTCCCGGTTCATCTGCGTCCCTCTGATAAATGTCACGCCCGCAACACCTCCGAGAGACTGATACCTCCTGTCATCTTTCCCCACAGCCCTGATCAGATAGGAAGTCATAAGGTCACTGATAAATCTGCCGAGAGCCACGGTATACTTCATCGTAATATCGATCGTAAATACAAATATTCCCGGAACATGCAGCTTACGGAGAGCGGCGGTGATATGGTTCCACTGTGTTGTGTGATTGAAGATACTGACCATCAGAATGCTCAGGAACACTTTCCAGACAAGCAGAATCTGGCTCTGAACCCCGTCCGGATTCATCAGCATGGCCGGAACAAGCAGAACAAATGTCAGCAGTGATACTCCCAGGCAGCCTTTCAGAATACGCAGAATGTCAGCCGGCGGCCATGTTGAAAGATACAGCAGAAGAACTGCAGTATACGCCATCATAATCAGAACGCTGCGGTTCAGTGACAGAAAAACAATAAAGAGCACCAGTAAAATCAGCTTCACCAGTGCCGGAACAGCATATTTCTTTTCATGTCCCTGCTGAAATCTGAGCTTTCCCACAGCCGCACTGACGGATTTAATTGTCCTGACTGCAAATGCACTGCTTCCTTCCGGGAGCTCCCTGCTGTCAGTTAATGTCATCCATTCAGGAATCATATCTCACATTTTTATCCTTAAGGGCGAGCGTCAGAAGTTTGAACAGTATGATCAGCAGTGCCGCTCCGATGACTGCCGACAGAATATACGCGGCTGTTTCACTCATGCCTTCAAGCGCATAATCCGGCATGAGCGGACGGAGCGTCCAGCCGTTTGCCAGACCTGACGGTGTATATCCAAGAGCGCTTCCGTCTGTGACAACTTCCGCAATCTCGTCTGCACCCCATTCACCCCAGGCTGTTCCTTCTGCCAGAAGGCCCAGCGGTGAAGCTGCGATCATCAGGGCAGCAAGCGCAAACACCGGCAGATGAGAGCTTTTCGTTACTGAACTGTTTCTGATATTTTCAAACAGAAGATCAGGTGAGACCTTTCTTACAAATGCATATACAGCCGCCGTAAATGCCGCTTCCACAAAGCCTGCGACTGCAAGATGCGGTATCAGCATGGCAGGAACCGCAGTATTCAGACCGTACGGACAGTACAGGGCATGACCGAGACTGTCAGTAAACAGCAGCGGCTGAATGCCGAATTCCACAGCCGCGCAAAGAGCTGCCAGATTCAGTCCGATATAGGAACCGGCAGCTGCCGCAGCAATATGCAGTCCGCTGCTTTCCCTTCCCTTTCCGAAGCATTTTACGATCAGCCTGTATGCATAATATCCGGCAAACGGCAGCACAAACGCCATATTGAAGCAGTTCGCTCCGAATGCCAGAATTCCCCCGTCTCCGAATATCACCGCCTGCAGCAGCAATGCCACAGAGACGGCAATACAGGCTGCGTTAGGTCCGAACAGAAGCGCGATCAGCGTGCCTCCCACTGCATGTCCCGTCGTTCCGCCGATCAGGGGAACATTAAGCATCATCACCAGAAATGAAAATGACGCTCCCACGCCGACAAGCGAAAGTTTCTCCTTCGGAAGCTCACGCTGAACATTTTTCACTGCATGATACCATACCGGCAGCATTGCCGCGCTCATGATACCGCAGGTTGACGGTGAAAGATAATTTTCCGGAATATGCATGATCAGTGACCTCCTGTTCTGCACACAAGGTTATTTAATCACACTCTTCTCTGTCTCATGAAGCCGGGGTGGGGGATAAAAATTCAGATAAATTTCTGAACTGCTTTCTGAAATTCCTCCACTGCCGCAGTGTCACCCTCCTCGATCGCGTGGGTAATGCAGTGCGTCATATGCTCGTTGATGATTTCCCTGCCCAGACTTCTCAGAGCTGAGTTTACCGCAGACAGCTGAATCAGCACATCTGCACAGTCCTCGTCATTTTCAATCATTCCCCTGACATGGTTCAGATGGCCGATTGCCCTGGAAATCCGGTTGAGCTGTCTCTTCTTTTCCTGAGGGTCATGATAATGACCGTGTTCTCCGTGTTTCAGTTCATGTGTATGTTCTGTAACGCTTCCGTCTGCGTTGATGTGCTGATGCTTTACACTGCTCATATAAATCCTCCGCCGCCTGATCAGGCCGGTTTATTCAAAGTGTTTTCTTAACTGCAGTCCGTCTTTAAATGTAAATCTCCGGTTCAGAGCATCGCTCCATCTGCCGATCAGCCGCCCGTTGACCAGAGCACATAAGACCGTACCTGCCTTAATTCCTTCAAAATGTCCCAATCCGAAGAATGCAAAAGACAGGATCACTGCAGCCAGACAGCTGCAGCAGTCATAAACTGTTTTTACTGTTCTGATATCATACTGGAATTTAGCAGAGATTTCCCTGACCAACAATTCATATGCTTCAGGCGCAATGTATGTATGAAACAGCAGTGCCACCCCTGCCGCCCCCAGAACCATTCCGGCAGAATAAAGCAGAACCCTCATCAGGACCGTATCAGCCGGCAGAAAACCTCCCGGTGACATTACGGCATCCAGAACGAACCCGTATATGACGGCAGTCACAAAAGAAAACAGGTACATCGGCCGGAACCTCTTTGTCAGTACGGCACACAGACACAGAAGTACAGCCTGCAGGCAGTATTCAGCCATGCCGAATGTA
>JAILGV010000149.1 GCA_024696355.1 Solobacterium sp. | reverse complement strand
ACTCCATATGCAGGATTTGCAGGAGCCGAAAAGTATCAACGCAAGAAATTTTACGGCACCGTTAAAAATACGGTGCTTCTTTTTTTGTTTAACGCATTACGTGTTGTTCAATGACACAACATATGAGGATCTTTCTGAATAATCATTGATTGATATTGCTCGCTACAGAGCACAAAGCGAAAAATGTGTAGCATATAATAACCGGGCAAATAATGCTCGGTTTTTTCGATTCACCGCGGTTGGACAGGGGGACTTTTTCTGCTTTATAATTTTTATAAAGGTATTTAACTATGTTTAATATAGCGATTGTGGATGACAATAAATCGTTTCTCTACCATATGGAGGAGAAGCTTCGCAAGGAAATGTATTCAAAGTACATGCCGTTTTATATACAGAGTTATGAAACTGCGGAACAATTGATCGCTGATCTCTCGGAAGAAAAGACGTATGATCTGCTCTTTATTGATATCCGTCTGGATGAAAACAGAAATGGAATCGATACTGCGAAGCAGATCATTGAGCGCCTGCCGGAAATCCAGATCGTATTTATCACATATTATCCGCAGTATTATCTGGATGTTTATGAAGTCCCGCATATCTATCTCATCACAAAGGACAAGGTTGATGCGCTGCTGCCGAAAGCCCTCGATACTGCTTTGAAGAACTATAAGAATTCCGGCAGCGATACGCTGGTCATTCGGACAAACTATGAAACACATGTGATCCGCAGGAAGAATATCCTGTACCTGGAGAAAAAACTGCGGCAGATCATTGCCCATACAACGGAAGGAAATCTGACGTTTTACGGCAGTTTCAAGGAAATTCCGGCACAGCTCGGAGAACGGTTTGTCCGCCCCCACAAGTCATATATCGTCAATGTTGATCATATCGAAAAGATCGACCGGCGCTTTGTGGTTATAACCGACGGCTCTCTGATTCCGCTGTCCAGAACGTATGGTAATAAGCTTCTTGATACTTTATCCGGACAAATGACGGAAGGGGAGGATGAATAAATGAAAGAAATCATAACGTGTTTCAATTATGTGATTCAGGGACTGGTGTACTGGTATTTCTTCACCCATCTGGTGCCCGAAAAAGCACGAAAGGAACATGTTATTCTGTTCGTGATCATGTGTGTCCTGCTCTACCCGCTGGATAAGGTTCTGGCAGTGCTGCCGGAATCCATAGGTCTTATTCTTAAAATGCTTGCGCATATGGCGCTGTTCTGTATCTTTCTGCACCGATATCTGGTGCACGACTGGAAGAAAACGGTTCTGATGGTCGTCACGGTCATTGCCGCAAGCGCGTTGAGTGAAGTCATCGCCGCCCTGCTGTGGGGAGGACTGATCACGATGGAGTTTGACACATTCATTACAGCGACATGGTATGACATGGGGCTGTTCTATCTTTCGGTCGACGCAATGGAATTCCTGGTGCTCCTGCTGATTCTCAAACTCCGCCGGAAAAATCAGAAGAGTGTGCTTACCAATCAGGTATGGCTGTTTGGAGTCGCATCCATTCTGTTTCAGACACTTGCATGGGGCAACCTTTCCTATATGAATACTTCCCCGGGAAACAGGGCTCCGGTCCCAGCAGTCGTCATCATCATTCTTCTCCTGCTTTCCACAATCGGAACACTCATGATGGTACAGAGGATGATCCGTGAAAACAGAATGACGGCTCTGAAGGAAAAACAGGACCGCACCTCGGAACATCTTGATGAACAGTCGGTCTACCTTGCCCAGCAGAAAGAAGCTATCAATAAAGTACGCACGGCAGTCAATGACTATAAAAAGAATTTTACGGATGACCTTTCGGTTGATACGGTGCACCAGATCACAACGGACTATATCAATTCTCAGTACAGCGACAACATCGTTCTCAACACCCTGCTCAAGTACTACGATCAGAAATTTACAGAAGAGAATATTCCGCATCAGTTCCGGGTGCTCTGCAGTATGCGCAACGTTCTTCCAGAAGATAAGATCGTCACCCTGTTTGCATCCCTGCTGGATCACACTTCGCAACATGCAGATCTGATACTGAGGTCCGTTAAGGGAGTATATCAGATTGATTTCAAAACCGGCGGATCCAGTGCCGGCATTCTGAAACGCATGCTTTCTGTTATAAACAATGAACTTAAGGAGTATTGTCTTCTCACGGACTTTTTCGACTATAACTATACCCGTGTATTGGTTATATTTCAGAAAGGAGAATCATGAAGCGAAGTGAACTTCTTGCATCTCTGCTGTTTCTTGCCAGTTCCCTGTTTCTGGCAGTCATTATGTTTCTGTCGATTTCATCCGTTCGTGTCGGTTACCCGGTGATTTTGATATCTATGTTGTTCAGTATCGCGACCGATATTCTGCTTCTGCATCGGATCCAGAATCTCGCAGATGAACTGGAACTTGAGAAGGAAGTAGCGCAATCCGCGCTCCGTCAGAAAGAACGCATTGAATCATATCTTGTGATTCAGAAGGAGACCGAACAGCTGATGACAGATGTGCATGATATTGAAAACAGTATCTATCAGTACAACTCCTTGAAAAACCAAGGGCTGGATCAGGAAGCTGCTCAGTATATCGAAGATCTCAGAAAAACTTATCACGGCCTGCAGTGATTCCATCCTGCAGGGTGATCAGAACTGCCGTTCCGGCAGTTTTTTTGTTATGCCAGCCCAAAGATACGGGTGTATTTCCTTCCGCAGATTACAGGAAACAAGCATTTCGTTACATCAACATGTCGTGTTATTACCATCTCCTTGATATACCGCACTCATGTTTCTTATGATTTTTAAAATAACGGACAGATGTCTGCAGGCATGGAAGAACACAACCGCTGTTCATGAACAGCCATGCGCAGCAGGATGGAACAGTATCGTTCCGGATCTGAAGGTATATATCGGACAGAGGCAATGAAATGAATAAAAAAAAGATCGTAATAACTGCAGTGATATGCATGCTTGCAGGACTCGGTTTCCGCAGTGTTTCTGTGTCTGCGGCAAACACGGGAAGCGGAGAGGCGCAGACGGGGGAAGAGAATCATTATGAATTTGAACTCGATATTCCCGGTATACGAAGCGAATATGTATATCTTGAAGATCTTGATACCGGAGAAGTTCTGATTGACCGCCGCTCGCAAGAAAAGATGTATCCGGCTTCGATCACAAAGATGATGTCGGTCATTCTTGCCTTGGAATACTACGATAACCTGGACAAGACAATAAAGATCACTGAAGAGATGCTGAAGGGACTCAGGGAACAGAACCTGTCGCAGGCGGGATTTCTGGCCGGCGATGAACCGACGGTAAGAGATCTGCTGTACGGTGCCGTGCTTCCCTCCGGCTCAGACTGTGTAAATGCCCTGGCAATGGATTCCTTCGGCACGGTTGAGAAATTCGTTGATGCGATGAATGCCAAGGCCAAGAAGCTGGACATGAATTCCACGCATTTTGTAAATCCCACTGGGATTGATGATCCCGATCATTATTCCACCTGCCGCGATATTTCACTGCTCGTGAAATACTGCCGTAAAAACGACGTGTTCAACGAACTGGTGAGAGCCGAAACCTATACGAGTTCTGCTGTGAAATCCCATCCGAAGGGAATCAGTATGGTAAGCAAGGTCTGGAAATTTGTGACTGGAAACGGCAGCGATTATGCATTTGCAATTCCCGGGTTTAACGGCGGAAAGAGCGGCTTTACCTATGATGCGGGATATACACTGGCTTCCACCGCATCGTATAACGGCATGAATCTGCTTCTGGTAAATGCGAAAAGCTATGTGGAGTTTGATTATCCCTCGCATGTGGAAGACGCGTCTGCCATTTACAATTATGCGTTTGAAAATCTTAAAAAGAGCGAAATCATCAAGGCCGGTGAATGCGCAGGCACAATACTCCTGCCGGAAAACGGAGAATCTCTGGAACTCTTGTATCCGGAATCTCTGCGGATGACAGTGGACAGAAATCAGATCGTGAAAATCGTGATCACGGTACCGTCAGCCCTTGATAAAAGTGTGAAAAAAGGTGACCCTCTGGGGCAGTGTGCCGTCTTCCTTGACGGCAGGGAGGTTTATAAAAACGATCTCCTCTGCAGTAAGGATGTGCGTGTATCGGGCGGCCCCCTGAGTCAGATGTTTTCATTGTTCCGATAATCAACGGACGGAAAGGAGCAGGTACAGAAGATGGAATACTGTAGAAATTGCGGAACGAAGCTGATCCCCGGAGATGCATTTTGCAGATCATGCGGCCAGCGGATCGGCGGGCAGAGCAGCGCACCGGCAATGCGGATATGCGAAAACTGCGGTGCGATTCTGAAAGACGGTGATACGCAGTGTCCCTCGTGCGGACATGTGCTTCCGGTTCCGCAGGCACCGGCAGCCCCGGTCATTCAGAATGTGACCCCGGCTCCTCAGCCTCAGACCCAGCGCAAAGGCGATCCGGGAAATGCGTCTTATGTTTTTCCCTCAGACGATGCGCCGCAGAAACATACCACAAAGGAAGCGGAAAATGCGAAAACCGCAACGGGTAACATTATCATAGCGATTCTTGTCATTGTGTGCTTCGGGCTTGGGCTCGGTATCAAGTACCAAAATGACAAACTGAAAGAAGCGGAAGCGCAGATGGAAGAGGAGTCTGATTTTCAGACCGATGACCCGTACGGATATGAAGAGAGTGCTTACGGTAACGATGAAGACCGGGTTTATACCGAAGAGGATCTGTTTGACGAAACCTGCAGAAATTACCGGGAATTCTATATTGACTACATTGACTGCCTGAACCGGGGCGATATATATGCGGTGCAGCACGCCACCACTGATGTGCTTGATTCGATGTGGAACCGGTATACCAGCTATAACAGCGGCTACCGCTACACAACGACTTCGATCAGGATCGACCGGGATTCGTTCTCGTACCGGCAGCTGGACGATGACGTCTACGCCGTGAATTTTATTGCGCTCATGAACAACAATACCGTCCGCCTGCAGGACAATAGCGCCGGCACAACAGCTGCGGCGGTTACGGTTTCGATGGAAATCGATACAGAGGAAAACGACTGGTTTGTGACCTATATGGAGCCTTACAGCGGAGGCACCGGTTCCAGCAAGGTTGAAATCTATTACTGAACGAAGGGGGAATAACGAAATGTTTTGCGGAAAATGCGGATCAAAGATAGACGACGGCAGTAAAGTATGTCCGGTATGCGGTGCTTCTCAGGAAATCCAGGGAAGTATGCCGGTAAAGGAGATCATTTCGGAGCGTTACAGCAAATCCCGGGAAGCGGCCGTACGGTCTGCTTCAAGGATCCCGGTGAATTTCAGACTGGCGAAGGGAGAAGAGGTTGTAAAGAAATACAACTGCGCGCTGTTCAAGGATGAAAGCATCACAGGCCCCAAATTCGAAGAGCTGCGCGGCTACCTTTATGTGACCAACAAACGGGTCGTCATTGAAAGCAACGCCAGCAACACCCGGCTGATGAAGGAAGTGAAGATTGACCGTATCTCCGGCCTCGACAGCTATTACGGCGTCATGGCAGTCAAACGGAAAAACAACAAGGGATTCGGCGTGCTTGCGGCAGGCGTCGGCGTGACGATCCTGGGCATGGTGATGAGCTCGGGCGGCGTTTCCTTGATCGGTATTCTTGCGGCATGTGTGGGGCTTTACATGCTGTATCCCAAAACAGAGCGCTGCTTCTATCTGAATATCTATTCGGCAGATACCAGCGGCTGTATTTCATTCGGAAACTTTGCCAGAGATTCCTCGGGCGTTGACGCGCTGTTTCAGATCATGACACAGCCCACCAGTGAAACCGACGGCATGCTGAATGAGCTTGGCGCACTGATCCTGGATCTGCAGACCCTCGGCGACAATGCGGTCAGCCGGTGGAGGTAACCGGTATGGATGCATATCAGAACGCAAAAGACTATTACGAACATCTCCGCGAACAGGACTGGTATAAGGAACAGCTGGAAAAACTTCAGAACCTGAGTCCGGAAAAAAGAGAAGCGGTCTTTCAGTCGCTCGGTGAGGAAGAAGGAATCGTGCAGATGATGAAAGCCGACCTTGAGGAAGCTGAAGAGCGCGGATATGAAGAATTCCGGAATGCATACAATGAAAAAACCCCGGAGGAACAGGAACAGATCCGCCGTTCGCTGTCTGTCACAAACCCGGATCTTCTGAACCGGATCGAATCCGATACCGGAGAAGGAGAAGACGGACATAACCGCCGTTCCGCAGGCACAATGGGATATTCCGGCTCGGATTACAGAGCGGAAGAGCCGGAAAAGCGGACTGAGGAAGAACGCAGAGAGCCGTTTTACTTTCCCGGTGCGGAACTGGAGAATGAAACAGAAACAATGTCACAGACACCGTATCATTTTCCCGGCGCCGAGCCTGAGGAAGAAGAAAAAGAGGAAGAGGCAAAGGTGAAGCGTCTGTCTCTCAGAAGATAAAACAGCAGGTTGATATGGATAGTTTTGATCAGAGAACAGTGACCGGGGACCGCCTGAGAACTTCAGTTCCCGTTATGAATTCGGATCCTGCATTCATGCTGCTGGGACAGAGCGGCGGAAAGCGGGAGTATGTTCCGATCAGTGAAGATATTCTGGAAAAGCATATTCTCATGATCGGCGGAATCGGAACCGGCAAAACAAATTTATTCAACAGTATGATCCGCAGTATCAGAAATGTCATGAACTCCAATGACATCATGGTCATCTTTGATACAAAAGGAGACTTTTACCGTGAGTTTTATACAGAGGGAGATATTGTAATCTCAAATGATGAAAAAGCCTGCGGGCCACACGGAGAAGATTACTGGAATATCTTCAATGAAGTAACGGCGGATGACCGGGTCGAAGAAAATATCAGAGAGATTGCGAATGTCTTATTTGATGAGCGGCTGAACAGAACATCGCAGCCCTTCTTTCCCTCTGCCGCAAGAGATCTGTTTTATGCGCTGATCCTGCATTACATCCGGCTTGGGGATGCGGCAGCGAAGTACCGGAACAATGAATTTCTGCGTTACAGCCTGGACCAGTGCACCTCGGATGCCTTTCTTCTGTTACTGCAGAGACACCCGGATCTGAGAGCCCTGTCCTCCTACATCCAGGACAGCCGGTCGGAACAGACACTCGGTGTAATGTCCGAACTGCAGCAGATCACACGCGACATCCTGGTTGGCAATTTCAAGAAGAAGGGCAGCCTGTCGATGCGGCATCTGATCCGGGAGTCTTCAAGAAAAGTGATTTTCATTGAATATGATCTCGGACTCGGAGAAACACTGACACCGGTGTATAAACTTCTGATTGATCTGGCAATCAAGGAAGTTCTTTCCAGAAACACCGCCGAGAGCAGTCAGAAAAGAAACGTCTATTTCATACTCGATGAATTCCGGCTTCTTCCGAAGCTGAAGTACATCGACAGCGGTGTGAATTTCGGCCGCTCTCTCGGCGCAAAGTTCATCGCCGGTATTCAGAATATCGGCCAGGTGGAAGCAGCCTACGGTCCTGAAATGGCGCAGAGCGTATTATCCGGCTTTGGTTCAATGGTCAGTTTCCGTGTACGGGACGCAAAGACAAGAGAATATATCAAATCGGTATACGGAAAAAATCTGCTGATGCGCACCTATGTTTCGGCGGTGTCTTCAAAGGGAATCAGCGAACAGCTTGCGGAAGGCAATGTGATCGAAGATCATGACATCACAAATCTGCGCACCGGCGAAGCAATCGTCGGCTTTCCGGCGGAAGAGCCGTTCCTGATCCGTTTCAACAAATACAAGTAAAGGAGTCTGAATGGTATGCGGCTGAGAAGAAAACTATCTGTCTGACTGCTAGGGATTTTACTGTGCAGCTGTGCAGGCAATGTAGAGCCTGCAGAACCGCAGGAAAGCGCAGAACCGATTGAAAGCACTGAGCCTGTACAGGAAAGCGCGGTCAGTGAATCGGCCGGATTTGACTGGGACCAACTGGCGGGACTGGTAGAAGCTTATCAGTTTTCACCTGCGCTGGATCTCTGCAATGAATATCTCTCGCAGTGTCCCGATCCGACAGAGGACCCAGTCTATAAGAAAGTGATAAGGATCATAAAGCGATTGAAAAGGTATCAGATGATCCGATAAAAAATACGTTTGTGGCTAGTACAGAAGGGAATGCGTATTCAGAGTTTTCTGTGAGATATACTATCGAGAATAAAGAATTGGTTATTATATATTCCCACGCTTTAGGCCACCGAGGTCACGAAACGGACAGGGAAGATAACCTGGATATTTATCGTGTTGTGGAACTCAAAGCGAATAACGACGGAATTATTAAAAAGGCATATTATGCATCAATGGGTTCTTATACACCTTACGCAGGTATT
>JAILGV010000132.1 GCA_024696355.1 Solobacterium sp. | reverse complement strand
TATGAAATGTTTATGGGACCTCTGGAAGCTTCACTGCCGTGGTCTGCAAAGGGCATGGACGGCGCCAGAAAGTGGCTTGAAAGAGTCAACCGTCTGGCTTCGGGCGAATTTGTGACAGATGAAGCTACACCCGAGCTTGATTACAGTTACAACTTCATGGTACGGAAGGTTACCGGCGATATTGAAACGCTGAACTTCAATACGGCAATTTCCCAGATGATGATATTCATCAATGACTGCTACAAGCTCGGAAAAGTCAGCAGGGAAATGATGACCGGCTTTGTAAAGATGCTCAGCTGCTTCGCACCGCATCTCGGAGAAGAACTGTATTACAATCTGACCGGCGGCACCGAAGGATCGGTTGCCTATGCAGAATGGCCGGCATGGGATGAGTCCAAGATTGTTCTTCAGAAAGTTACCATTATCATTCAGGTGAACGGCAAGATGCGCGGCAGGTTCGAAGCTGACAAGGATGCAGACAGAGAAGTTGTCGAAAAGAAGGCAATGGAGGCTGCGGCTCCGTATCTGGAGGGAAAGACGGTAAGAAAGGTTATTGTTGTTCCGAACAAAATCGTGAATATCGTAGCTGCATAAAAATTACAGACTGTCACTGTAGAGCGGCAGTCTGTTTTTTGATATAATTCTGAATGTCTATGGAAGAATTTAAGGTTACGATTGATCAGTTCGAAGGTCCGCTGGACCTGATGCTTCACCTGATCAAGGAAAAAGAACTGGATCTGTTTGATCTTGATGTGAATGTTCTGACAGATCAGTATATTGTGTATCTCAATGCCATGAGCGAACTTCATCTTGAGGTTGCAAGTGAATATATGGTTGAACTGGCTGCGCTGATTGAATATAAATCAAAGAAGCTGCTTCCCAGGGACGACAGTGAACTGAATGATGAGTATGAAGAGGATCCCAAGGACCGGCTGGTCAGGCGACTTCTTGAATACCAGCAGTTCAAGGAAATATCCGCTGTACTCAATTCCATGTATCTGGAACGTCAGAATCTTCTGACGCGGCCGGTTGCCATGGAGGCTGAAGAATGGGCGAAACCAAGCGAAGAAGGGCATTATGACGGGAATCCGTACGACCTGATGAAGGCGATGCAGAAGTGCCTGATGCGCATGCAGCTGGCAAAGCCGATTGAGACAAAGTATACGCATAAGGAAATCTCCATGGAGGAGCGGGAGCTCGAGGTGCGTGCCAAGCTTGACAGGCTGCCTGAGACATTCCGGTTTGAAAGTCTGCTGGATGACTGCAGGGATGTTCCGATGTTTATTGCGACATTTCTTGCGGTGCTTGATCTTGCAAGACTTCACACGCTTGTATTTACGGTAGATGAAAATGATGTCATCTGGTTTTCCAGAGGAACGGGAATCATATGAGTGAGATTGATAACAGAGAAACCAATGTGTTCATTGATGTTGATGAACTGACAGATCATGCGGAAGCACCGGAAGAAAACGCTGAAGATGTTCAGCCGGCTGCCGAAGAAGAGAATGCGCTTCAGGAAGGCAGGGCAAAGGCTATTCTGGAAGGTCTTCTGTTTGTGACGGGGGATGAGGGAATTACAGCCGAACAGGCAGCCGCAAGTCTGGATATTACAAAGGAACAGACAGAAGCACTGTTTGATGATCTCATGAAGGAATACTGTGACGAATCCAGGGGAATGGAGATCGGAAACTTCGGCGGAATTTACCGCTTCCTTTCCAAGGCATTTGTGCATGATTATGCCAGAAAGCTGTTTGCCCTTGATTCCGCACCGAAGCTTTCCAATGCGGCGCTTGAGACGCTGGCGATTATTGCCTACAAAGGTCCGGTCACAAGAGTCGAAATAGAGGAAATCAGAGGTGTCGGTGCTGATATGATGCTCAGAAAGCTCCTTGCCAGGGATATGATCAGGGAGAGCGGAAGAAGCGAAGCTCCGGGAAGACCGATCCTGTATGAAGTTACGGAGGAATTCATGAACAGCTTCAAGCTGCTGTCGCTGAAAGAGCTTCCTGAACTGCCGAAATTCGGCGATAATGATGAGAGCAGGGACCTGTTTGAATGATGAAGAAGATATTGCTGACTGTACTGTGTGCTGCACTTGCCGGCTGTACGGGATTGAAAAAGGCTGAGGAAGCGGCAGAAACTGCATCTCCCGAACCCGTATCCTATGCATGCAGAACAATGGATTATTATGATTATATGACGCCGGTACCGCCGTCTGATGCCATAGAGGAATCATACTACAGTGATGCGCTGTTTGCCGGGGATTCGAGAATGGGTTCCCTGTATCTCTACGGAACGCATGACAATGCTCTTGTAGAGTATGTGACTTCACTGAATCTTCTGCTGATTGATACAATGCCTGCGGACAATCATGATGACCAGATTACACTGTATGATATTCTGTCAACAACAGATAAGAGCAATATCTATCTGCTGTTCGGAATCAACGGAATCAGAAACAGATCCTTTGATCCGTTTGCTGAGAAACTTCAGGAAATTCTCACGATGCTGAGGGAAAACAATCCTGATTCGGACATCTATATTATTCTTGCCTACCATCCGGACAAGATATCCGGACTTGATGAACCGAAGCTTACCGAACAGCTTCAGGATCTCAACGGTCATCTGATCACGCTGGCGCAGAATAACTATATGTATTATCTTGATACTGACAACGGCCTTGATGATGACCAGGGGACGATCAGAGATGAGTATGTATGGGACGGACTCCATTTCAATCCGACGGGGGCCCATGCATTTGAAGATTATATTGCTACACATGTTGTGAGGAGAGAAAAGTATGTTAAAGAAATTTGTGAGTAGTATTGCTGCACTTGCACTGCTTGCCGGGTGCGGTGCTTCCGGAGGCGGATCAAAAGCCGCAGCGGCTGACCAGGCTCAGACGATTATCAAAGATCTCGGTATGGCTGAAAAGCTTGAGCAGGTTGATGAGAGAGTTATCCAGGGACTGTTCTTCTTTGACGAGGGAATGGTTGAGGATGCTTCCTTCTATATTGCCAATGACAAGAGTGCAGACGCCGTCGGTGTATTTAAAACCGAAAATCCGGATGCTGTCGCTGAATATGTGAATGATTATCTGAAAGCCACAAAGGAACAGATGAAGAACTACTATCCTGATGAAGTATTCAAGGTGGACAATGCAGTTGTCGAATCAGACAGCGGCAGGGTTGTCCTCATTATTTCCGAAGATATAGAATCAGCAAAGAGCGAAGCAAAAAAGATCCTCGGCAAATAGAGGATCATTCCTGAGAATCACCGGGTCCCGGAAGCAGGATGAAGTGATTCTTTTTTGTCTTCAGATAGCCGTCCTTTACCAGGGATGATAGAACTGCTGCCATAGCGCTTCTTTCAACGGAGAGATAGTCAGCCAGCTGCTGTCTGTCAAAGGGAATATCGAATTCACTGCTGTTCTGTCTGATTGATTCTTCAGACAGATAGGACAGCAGTTTTTCTTTTGTTGTATGCTGGGACATATGTACGATTTTGGCATTCAGGTCAATATTCTTGGCAGAGATCTCATTCATGAGATTGCGGACCAGAATGGAATGGTAATCGCATGAGTCATCAAGTCTGAGAATATCCTGAATATTGAACCAGAGAATAACCGAAGGAATGTCTGCACGCACGAAGATGTTTGTCACGCGTTTTTCGGCGCACGCAAATGATTCCAGAAAAATACTGCCCGGTCTGATCGTTTCGAGGAAGTGTTTTTCACTCCAGAAGTCGGTGCGGTAAACCGTTACGGAGCCTTCCAGAAGGAGGCCGGCCCGCCTGACTCTTCGTCCTGCAGGAATGACAATCTGACCGCTGCGGTATGATTTCAGCTGACTGTCCAGGCTTTCAAGCATGGTCGTGAATTCGGCGGCAGGCACACCGCGGAAGATATGTGCTTTTCTTATCAGGTCTAAATGTGAAATAGTCATAGTATTTAACATGTTGTAAAAACAACATAATTTTCCTCAGGGAAATACTACCACATTTTTCACGGAAAGTTTATAAATATGCAGTGAAATGCTTGTTTTCATACAGCGTGAGAATATAAAATAGCCGTGTTGGGAGGAATGCTATGATCGAACGTTACTCTAGAAAATGCATGCGTGACATCTGGACGGAAGAGGCAAAGTTCCAGGCCTGGCTCGACGTGGAAATCATGATTGATGAAGCATGGAGCAAACTTGGCGAAATTCCGGAGGAAGATGTTGAGAAAATCCGCAGGAATGCCCGTTTCGACGTTGAGCGGATACTCGAAATCGAAAAAGAAACAAGACATGATGTTGTTGCCTTTACAAGATGCGTTTCGGAAAGTCTCGGTCCGGAAAAGAAGTGGGTTCACTACGGTGTTACAAGCACGGATGTCGTGGACACGGCAAACGGGATCAGGTTTAAGAAAGCAAATGACATTCTCAGGAAGGATATCGAAGAATTCATGGATATTCTCAAAGAGAATGCACTGAAGTACAAAAATACGGTCATGATCGGAAGAACACACGGAGTGCATGCCGAGATTACTACGTTCGGCATGAAGTTTGCACTCTGGTACGAGGAGATGAAGCGCAATCAGGAACGCTTTGAACTCGCTGCGAAGGACGTTGAAGCCGGAAAGATTTCCGGTGCTGTCGGCACCTTTGCAAATATTCCTCCGTTTGTGCAGGATTATGTCTGCGAACATCTTGGAATTCATTCCGCAGCTGTTTCCACGCAGGTGCTGCAGAGAGACAGATATGCACATTACTTTGCGACACTTGCGCTGATCGGCTCGACACTGGAACAGATGGCCGTCGAAATCAGGCATCTGCAGAGAACCGAAGTGCGTGAGGCAGAAGAGCATTTCAACAAGGGACAGAAAGGGTCCTCGGCTATGCCCCATAAGCGGAATCCGATCGGCTCGGAGAATATCTGCGGATGCGCCAGGGTTCTGCGCGGTTATATGCTTACGGCGTATGAAGATATTCCGCTGTGGCATGAAAGGGATATTTCCCATTCCTCCGCCGAGCGCATCATTTCACCTGATGCCACCGAGCTTCTCGACTATATGCTGAACAGATTCGGAAGAATTCTTAAGAATCTCACGGTCTTCCCCGAACGGATGCTGAAAAACATCTGGCTGACAAACGGTGTAATCTTCTCACAGAGATTTATGCTGAAGCTTGTGGAAAAAGGCTGGAGCAGGGAAAAAGCATATGATACCGTTCAGCCCCAGGCAATCACGGCATGGGAAAACAATCTGAATTTCAAGGAACTGATGGAGGCTGAGCCCGAGGTCAGGAATACACTGACACAGGAAGAAATCGACGACTGTTTTGATCCGATGTACCATACCAGAAATGTAGATGAGATTTACCGGCGCATCGGTCTGATCGAAAAATAAGAAGATTTACAGTATAAGGGATTGTCAGAAAAAAAGATGAACTGTCTGTTCATCTTTTTTCTGTCAGAGAATACTCTTTCTGATAATGTTGCAGCTGCGGTCGGCACCTACAGATACAAGGCAGATTTCCACTCCGGCATACTGCTCAATGAATTCAATATACCTGCGGCAGTTTTCAGGCAGGTCCTCATATGCGCGTACTTTTGAAATATCCTCGGTCCAGCCGTCAAAGTAACGGTATACCGGTTCTGCGTTTGCCAGGTCCTTGAGGGATGCGGGAATTGTGTCGTATTCTTTTCCGTTGATGCGGTATCCGACACATACCGGGAGCGTTTCGTATCCGGTAAGAATATCGATCTTGGTCAGGGCAAGATCCGTCAGTCCGTTGATCAGCGCTGCCTGCCTGACCACCGGCAGGTCCAGCCATCCGACTCTTCTCGGTCTTCCGGTTGTGGCTCCGTACTCGGCACCGGCTTCTCTGAGCTGTTCACCGGTTTCATTGCTGAGTTCCGTTACGAATGGGCCTTCACCGACTCTGGTGCTGTATGCTTTTGCTATGCCGATGATGCGGTCAAGCTTTCGGGGTGATACGCCGGCGCCTTCACAGACACCTGCGGAAGTAGGTGAAGATGATGTGACATACGGATAAGTGCCGTAATTGATATCCAGCATATTTGCCTGGGCGCCCTCAAAGAGAATGTTTTTGCCGGCGTCGAGAGCTTTGTTTACTTTATCGACTGCGTCCACGATCATCGGAATCAGCGTTCCGCGTATTTCTTCAAACTGCCGGACCATTTCTTCATAATCAAACGGTTTTCCGTCATAGAGCCTGACAATTTCACGGTTTTTCTTTTCAAGAATAAACTTAAGCTTTTCCCGGAATACGTCCCAGTCCTTCAGATCACAGACACGCATGCCGATCCGGTTGTACTTATCGGCATAGCAGGGGCCGATTCCGTTTTTTGTTGTTCCGATTTTTTTGTCGCCGGCACTTTTTTCCTCGAGTTCATCAAGGTAAACATGATAGGGCATCAGAAGATGGGCCCTGTCGGAAATGCGGACGTTGCTGCAGCTGAAGCCCTGATCCTCAAGGGTTTTCATTTCCCTGAGCAGTACGAAGGGATTGATTACAACCCCGGGTCCGATAATACATAATGCATCATGATTCAGAATGCCGGAAGGGAGCAGGTGCAGAATGATTTTCTTCCCGTTTACGACAACGGTGTGGCCTGCGTTGTTTCCTCCCTGAAAGCGGACAACCATATCCATATCCGCACCCAGCAGATCAACGACTTTTCCTTTGCCTTCATCTCCCCACTGACAACCGACAACTACATAACCAGCCATAATTACCTCCGATCGATAACATAAAAATAATAGCACAACATACCTGCGGCATATCAGTTCTGAAACAGGATAATCTGAGAATTGTCATGACATAATTCAAATTTTATGCAGTCACATAATATAGATGATAAAATAAACCGGAATGAAGGAGATCAAATAAAAATGAGTGAAGTAAATCAGAATCCGGAAAACTGCAATCATGACTGCAGCAGCTGCGGGACAGCGTGCCCGAGCAGAAACGGGGGATCTCAGAGTTTTCGGATCGAACCGCATCCGAGATCCTCGATCCGCAGAATGATCGGCGTAGTTTCCGGTAAAGGCGGTGTCGGAAAGTCTTTTGTCACAAGCCTTCTTGCATGTGAAATGCAGAGAAGGGGCCACAGAACAGCAGTTCTTGATGCAGATATTACCGGACCGTCAATGACAAAGGTGTTCGGAATTACGGAAAAAATGTACGGAGACGGCGAACTTGCATATCCTGCAGTTACTGCGGGCGGCATTCAGGTCGTCAGTACAAATATGATGCTTGAGGATGACTCTCAGCCGGTCATCTGGAGAGGACCGATTGTCGCAGGAGTTATCAAGCAGTTCTATCAGGAAGTGTTCTGGGACAACGTTGACTATATGTTTGTGGATATGCCTCCGGGAACAGGCGATGTTCCTCTGACAGTATTCCAGTCACTGCCGCTTGACGGCATTATCGTTGTTACGTCACCTCAGGATCTTGTCGGCATGGTTGTTGAAAAAGCAATTAATATGGCAGACATGATGAACATCAAAATGCTCGGACTTGTGGAAAACATGAGCTATGTGGAATGCAGCAAATGCGGCGAAAAGCTTTATGTATTCGGCAGAAGCCATATTGATGAAATCGCTGCGAAGCACGGGCTCAGGGTTCTTGCAAGAATTCCTCTGAGGCAGGAACAGGCGGAAGCCAGCGACAGCGGTGAGGTTGAAAGTCTGAAAGTTCCGGAGATCAGTGAAGCTGCTGATCTGATAGAAAGTTTGTAAAAATTCAAGTTCAGTTCACATACTCTTCACACAGACACTTCAAAATGAAAACAGGAGACAGAAATGACACGGATACTGATTGCGGATGACGAAGAAAAAATCCGTCAGATGATATGCAAATATGCGGTATATGAAGGATTCGAGGCAGTTGAAGCTTCGGACGGACTGGAGGCAGTGGACAAAGTAGCGAAGGACAGAATTGATCTTGTCGTTATGGATATCATGATGCCGAATCTGGACGGTTTTTCCGCATGCAGGCAGATCAAGAAAATCAGGCCGGAAATACCTGTGATTCTGCTTTCGGCTCTGGGAGAAGAATATGACAAGGTTCACGGCTTTGATCTTGGCGTGGATGACTATGTAGTGAAGCCTTTCTCAGGAAAAGAACTGATGATGCGTATTCATGCAATTCTGAAGCGGGTATATCCGTCTTCATCGGCAGGTGAAACATACCGTCTCAACGATCTGGCAATAGATTACGGTGCGAGGATTGTTACGATTGGCGGTGAACGGATTAATCTGTCTCCGAAAGAATATGATCTGCTGGTATATCTGGTAAAGAATGCCGGCATCGCTCTGACCCGGGAACAAATCCTGTCCACCGTATGGGGATATGATTTTTTCGGTGATGACAGAACACTTGATACGCACATTAAGCTGCTCCGCAGAAATCTGGGAGATTACAGCAGATACATCGTGACATTGAGAGGGGTTGGCTACCGTTTTGAAAAAGAAGATCAGTCTTAAATGGAAAATTGCTGAATATCTGATGATGTTTGCGGCAGGGCTGATCGCACTGCTGATCGTTTTTCAGCTGTGGCTGCTTGAACCGATGTATGAAAAGTACAAAATTGAATCGGTAAAGAATGCCAGCAGGCAGATTGAAGAAGCGATTGACGGTGACGATACCGCCAATCTGTCGGAAGTGCTCTATAACATCAGTGCGGCAAATGATACCTGTGTAAGAATATTTGAAGGAAACACCGATATAACAACCGGAAACATGGGCTGTGTTCTGTACCGCATGAGTCCGATGGAACTGTATGATCAGGTTCAGCTTGCCCGTTCCAACGGCAATGAATACCTGTCAAAAACCGTTTCCGGAATCGGGCCGGCAGGCGGAACATCAAAATCCGCTGACAACGGCCGTGATCTGATGACAAATCTTACCTTTACAAGAATTCTTGAGGCAGATGACGGTCCGGAAACAGTGATTATGGTGTATTCCGGTCTGACTCCGGTCAACGCAACGCTGAGCACGCTTCGGGTGCAGATTCTTTATATTTCACTGATTGTCCTTGCCGCGGTAATTCTTCTGACATATTTCCTGTACAGAACGGTCGCCAGACCGCTGTCCAGAATCAACGAAGCAGCCAGACAGCTTCCGGAAGGAAGCTATCAGATCGGTGATATCAGGGCAGGCTACAGTGAAGCGGAAGAACTGAATGAAACACTTGAACAGGCAGCTAAGGATATTTCAAAGGCGGACAAGGCAAAAAGAGACCTGATTGCAAATGTCTCCCACGATCTGAGAACGCCGCTGACAATGATATCGGGCTACGGTGAGATGATGCGTGATCTGCCGGGCGAAAAGACAGACGAGAATATTCAGGTAATCATTGACGAATCAAGAAGACTGACTTATCTGGTGAACGATCTGCTTGATCTTTCGCGGATGCAGGAAAACAGAATCAGCCTTGATATATCTGAATTCAATATTGTTTCTCTGATTGATGCTGAACTGCGGAAATATGATGTCTACCGGATGCAGGACGGATTTGAAATCAGCCTTGATGCTGAAAAAGATCTGTATGTCAGGGCAGACATGAAGCGCATTGCCCAGGTCTTCAACAATCTGATGACGAATGCAGTCAATTATTCGGGTGAAAGCAGACGGATCGATGTCCGCGCATTGAAAGCAGGAGACAATGTCAGGGTTGAAGTGCAGGATTACGGTGAAGGGATTGCCGAAGACAAGCTTGATGATATCTGGGACAGATACTACAAGATAGACAAGCAGCATGTCAGACGCATGAACTCCAGCGGCATCGGGCTTTCCATTGTCCGTCAGGTTCTTGAAATGCATCATGCGCCGTTCGGAGTGACAAGCAGGATAAACGAAGGCAGCACATTCTGGTTTGAACTGCCGCTGTCCGGGCAAAAAAAGTGAATAATGCTGACTAAAGGCATACAATAATGCCGTCGGAGGATTTTATGAAGAAAGAATATGTATATCAGCCCAAGGGCGTATGCAGCAGACAGATGATTTTCACGCTTGACGGTGATCAGGTTGACTCTGTTCAGGTGGTCGGCGGCTGCAACGGAAATCTCAAGGGAATTGCCAGTCTCGTAAAAGGAATGAAGATAGAGGACGTAGTCGAAAGGCTCGACGGAATCAAGTGCGGCATGAAGCCCACGTCATGCCCTGATCAGATGGCAAAAGCACTGAAGCTGTATCTGGAACAGTCCAACTGATGATAAAAGATCATCTGACGATGGTCTTTTTTCTTCGGAAAATGTATGATACAAGTATTTAGAGGACAGAGATCTGCTATGTTATATTTTTTAATTGTCTTACTGACCGCACTGGATCAGCTTACAAAAATCTGGATACAGAATACACCGGAGATGCACGTGAATGTGGAAATCATCCGGAATTTCTTTTATATCACTTACGTAAAAAATACCGGAGCCGCCTGGAGCATGCTGGCGGGGCATCAGGTGTTTCTTTCCGCGGTGGCGGCCGCTGCCATCCTGGTAATGTTCAGGTTTATGCTTTCGAACATGAAAAAGGGCAGAAAAGTACACGCTTATGCACTTGCCATGATGATTGCCGGAGCTGCCGGAAACCTGATCGACAGACTTATGCTGGGATATGTCCGGGACTTTCTGAATTTCTATATCTTCGGATATGATTTTCCGGTATTCAATGTCGCAGACTGCGCACTGACTGTCGGAGTGATTATCCTGATGATCTGCATGATATTTGAAAAAGATGAAGATGAGCCGGAACAGGTGGAAGCTGAAATTGTTCCGGAAAACGAAAAAAGAAAGGCTGTGCAGAAATGAGCGCGGAAATCATCATATCGGATGCTTCGGGAATCCGCATTGACAAATATCTGAGTGAAAGAACCGACCTGAGCAGAACCCGGATCCAGCAGCTCTGCGACTGCGGAAAAGTTGAGGCCGGCGGCAAACCGGTCAGATCTTCATATAAAATCAGTGAAAATGAGGAAATCCTCATTGATATACCTGACGATGAAGTTCCCGACGTGCTTCCAGAAGATATTCCTCTGGATATTCTTTATGAAGACAGCGATATTATCGTGATAAACAAGCCGAAAGGGATGGTTGTGCATCCTGCGCCCGGCGTGACAAGCGGAACACTTGTCAATGCACTGCTGTTTCACTGCCGTGATCTTTCCGGCATCAACGGCGTTCTGAGGCCGGGCATTGTCCACAGGATTGACAAGGATACCACCGGATGCATCGTTGCCTGCAAGAATGATTTTGCCCATACTGCTGTATCCAGGCAGCTGGAAAACAAAACGTGCCACCGGGAATATCTTGCGCTTGTGACCGGTAAAATCGTACATGATGAGGGCGTTGTTGACGCCCCGATCGGCCGTGATCAGAGAGACCGCCAGAGGATGGCCGTCACTGAGAAGAACTCACGTCCGGCAAGAACACACTTTAAAGTCATTGAGCGTTTCAGGGATGCGACGCTTGTTGAATGCACACTGGAAACCGGGAGAACGCATCAGATCCGTGTGCATATGAAGTTTATCAATCATCCTGTCGTCGGGGATCCCCGCTACGGCTCCAAATGCCCGTACATGGATACGCAGGGGCAGGTGCTTCATGCCTTCAGGCTGACGCTGGTGCATCCCAGGACGCAGCAGACGATGAGCTTTGAGGCACCGCTTCCGAAGTATTTCTCTGATCTGCTTGATATTTACAGGGAGAGAATATGAAAAAAAGCAGGCTGCCGGCAATGCCCGGAACGTATACGGTGATTATTATCTGCATCGTGATGTATGCGGCCGGATTTATTCTGCCTTTCAAGGGTTCTGAAAGTGAAAAGCTGATCCTGCTGGGTGCATTTTACAAGCCGTTCATTCTGGCAGGAGAATACTGGCGGCTGATTACGGCGGGTTTTCTGCACGGAAGCTTCATCCATATATTTTTCAATATCTATGCAGTGATGATCATCGGCAGAATCCTGGAACACAGATTCGGGACATGGAAATACCTGCTTCTGATGCTGGGCTCAAATGCCGGCGGATATCTGTTCCTGCTGGTGATGAAGGGAAATACAATGGCTGTCGGTTTGTCCGGAGCGCTGTACGGTCTGATGGCATCATATATTATTACCGTAATCCGCCTGGGCGGCTGGCAGATTCCTGCGCTGAGGTCCAGCCTGATCCAGCTTGTTCTGATCAATGCCTGCATCAATTTTATGCCCGGAATAGCCTATATGGTTCATATCGGCGGCTTCATATCAGGGGCACTGCTTACGCTCGCACTCGATTCATCTGAAATGTACAGATCAATGCGTGTCCATGCTGCCGCAGCCTTTCTGATTGTGTTCCTGTTCGGCATATGGTACGGGGCAAAGAACAGTTATATATACGAACATGAAAGATACCTCGGAACGGATCTGCGCATCCTGACTGCCGAAAAAGAGCTTGGACTGGGAAAATATGCTGAAAACATGGCAAAAAAACTGGACCGTGTTTACGGCGTGCAATATCTTGAATATATCATCGGAGGCTGATTATGGGAAAACGTGAAAATGTACTGACATGGGATGAGTATTTTATGGGCCTTGCCCATCTTTCTGCGCTGCGCTCCAAAGATCCGAACACCCAGGTGGGGGCGGCAATCGTCGATGAAAATCACAGAGTGGTGTCGGTGGGATACAACGGTCTGCCGAAAGGGTGCAGTGATGATGCTTTCCCGTGGTCCAGGGAAGGCGGCATGCTGCAGACAAAGTATGCATTTGTTGTCCATGCGGAGCTGAATGCCATTCTGAATTCTCCGCGTTCCGTGCGCGGCTGCACGATTTATGTTTCTTTGTTCCCGTGCAACGAATGTGCCAAGGCGATCATACAGTCGGGAATCAAAAGAATTGTATATGAATCTGACAAATATAACGGAACGGAGGGCAATGTTGCTTCAAAAATGATGCTCGAGGCCGCCGGCGTTGAACTGGTGAGAATTTCCAATACCATCCACCTTGAGGTAAGCAAAATCGAGAATACAGGTGCCTGATGCCGCAAAAAAAATATCTGTTTTCCGAATCAGACCGGAAACAGATATTTTTTGTTTTCAGATTTCCTTAAGACTGCAGGACAGCACTTCATCCAGAGAAGGAACGGAAGCGCCTGCTCCTTTTCTTGAAACAGCGATTGCCGAAGCTCTGGCAGCCGTACGGAGGGCATCACGGTCACTGAGACCTCTGACAAGCGAAGAGATGAAGAAGCCCGTGAAGGTATCGCCTGCGCCTGTTGTATCTACGGCTTCGACTTTGAATATTCCCTGATGAATCAGTTCATTTCCGTTCCAGTAGTCTGATCCTTCAGAACCTCTGGTGATGACGATTTTTGCATCGGGATAACGCTCCTTCAGTGCTGCAAAGGGATCTTCGGCGTGATCTGACAGAACCTCTGCCTCATCTTTGTTCAGAAGGAAATAGTCTACGTAATGCAGCGGCAGGCGGAGGACATTTTCATTCATCGGGGAAGGATTGAGAACAATAATCATTTTCTTTTCATGTGCTTTTTCCATAATGTAGGGAAGACATGAGATTTCATTCTGCAGGATAAGCCAGTCCCCGGAAATGAAGCCGGAAAGGATTTCATCCGCCATTGCCTCATCGACAGCCTGATTGGCTCCTCCGTAAAGGACAATGCAGTTTTCTCCGTTTCCGTCGACCTGGATGAATGCGTTTCCCGTGGCAATGTCAACAAGCTGCCTGACATTGTCTGTATTGACTCCGGCACGGTTCAGCTGATTCAGCAGAATGCCGCCGTCTTCGCTTCCGACGGCTCCGGCCATATAAACACTGCATCCCGCTTTTGCCAGTGCAATTGCCTGATTGAGGCCTTTTCCTCCGCAGTTCAGGGAACGGGCAGCGGCGGCGAGTGTTTCCCCGGGTCTGACAAAATGACTGACTTCATAAGTGTAGTCAAGATTAAGTGATCCGAAATTCAGTATTTTCATAGTTTACCTCGGTTTGCTCTAAACCCATTTTCGCATCACGGAGTGATAAAATCAATGCAGTTTGAAAAGCCGGAAAAGATATGCTAAGTTAAGAGCATCAGGAACTGTAATATGAAAAAACAGGTGCTTTATATTAATTCGAATATCCGTGCCGGATCACGTACAGCTGTGATTGCGGACGCATTTCTTAATGCACTGGACAGCAGCCGGTTCGAAATTACCGAGCTCAGAATCGCTGACCTCGGACTGAAGCCGCTGACAGGAGACTTCTTTGAAGAAAGGCAGGCACTTCTTGAGGCGGGAAAGCTTGATCACAGGCGCTTTGACTATGCCCGCCAGTTTGCGGCAGCGGATCTGATTGTGATTTCGGCACCGTTCTGGGATCTCAGCTTTCCGGCTGTTCTAAAAATTTATATAGAAAATATTGCACTGGAATCTGTGACATTCAGATCGGAAGGCAGCGGTCTGATTGGGATCTGCCGTGCGGAAAAGATGTTCTACTTTACGTCCAGAGGCGGAATTGTGCCGACCGGGTCTGAAATGGATCAGGGTACTGCCTATCTGAAGGCAATTGCTTCTTTTTTCGGAATCAGGGAGTTTGCGTGTGCCGCCGCCAACGGTATGGATCTGCCTGATTACGACCGCTGCAGATCACTGGCCGATGCCGTGCATGAGGCGGAAAGGATGGCCGCAGAACTGAACAAAAACAAAATATGAGTTTCCTCATATTCGTTCCGTATTTTTGTAATGAAGCTTGGCGACACTGCCGAGTTTTTCTTTTCCGTATCTGCTGACAAAGTCCCTTGCACACTGATCAACCGCGGCTGAGGCACCTTTGACGAATGTCATGCCGTACTGTTTTTCCATTTCGTCCCAATAGCGCAGAAAGGCGTATCTGGCGATGATGGAGGAAGCGCCTACAGCCGGATATTTGTTTTCGGCTTTGGTCTCGAAATGAATTCCGCGGACAATCTGCTTTTCGGATGCGATATATCTGTAGTAGCCGGCTTCGGGGGTGAACTGATCAATGACGATCAGTGACGGCAGTTCGGTTTTTTCCCTGAGATGCACATACGCCATGTTGTGGAGCTTTGATTTGATGGCGTTCATGTTGCTGTCAGCGTGCACCAGGTTGTATCTGGCGGGGGGAAGTATCAGAAGCGAATGTACCAGGAGCTTCATCAGCTCGGGTGCAGTCTTTCTGATTTCGCTGTCACTGAGAGCTTTTGAATCCCTGACGCCCAGGCGGCGGAGTGATTCTGCATCTTCGGGCCTTACAACGGAAGCGCAGACACAGACAGGACCGAAGTAGTCGCCTGTTCCGACCTCATCACTTCCGGCCTGCGGAAACATGCCGCTGTCCTGAACCATAAAGGGTGAGGCATAGACTTCCGCGTCGCTTCCCTGAAAAACCACTTTTCCGCTGGCATAGCTTGTGATTACGCAGTTTTCGCATCTGAGCTGGAATTCTGCATAAGCAGGGATCTTGTCTGATCTTTCCTCATAAAAGGTATGCAGAAGCTTCTGCCGCTGTTCCGGCAGGAGTTTTAATGTAATTACGTTTGCCATAAAAGTATTCTAAACCGATTTGATAAATCTTTTAAGTCTCTGTATCATAATACAGAAAGAAGAAAACTGATTATGATAGTGATTCCTGCTGACTGGATAAAACCGATCGATATCGGTCTGATTATTGTTTATATAGTGTTTCTGTACCTCGGAGCCAAAAAAGGTTTCTTCCTGCAGATTGTATCAACTGCCGGCACTGCGCTTTCAGCGCTGATCAGCTGGCGCTACTGCAGTGTGGCTGATGATTTTTTCCGTCTGTGGCCGAAGGATCTGACGCCTGTAAACGGTACGTTTCTGGCGGATGCGTTCGCCGGCTTCATGAATGAGGCGGTATGGTTTCTTCTGCTGTTTGCCGTGCTGAGGATTATTTTTCTGCTGATAGAACGGCTGGTAAGCGGCCTGCAGGATCTTCCTCTGGTCAGGGAGATAAGCACGCTTCTTGGAGCCGCGCTCGGCGCCGCTGCAGCGACCGTGTGGGTCCTGGTGATCTGCTATGCACTTAATATGCCGGTTTTTGAAAACGGCAGGCAGATTGTCAATGAAACATATCTTGGCTTTATCAGAACGACTTCGGCACAGGTGCTGAGGGAAGCAGGTCTTCAGCTGGACTATGCCGAATCTATCAATAAACTATATACTGATTTTTCAAGTATGGATGACCGTGATCAGGAACTCGTCAGAGAGTGGCTGATTTCCCACGGATATGAGACCATTGAAGAAAAAGAGGCGGATCATGACAGCCAATCTTGAAAAGAGTCTTGAACTGCCGGTTATCATTGCACAGATCAGCAGTCTGTGCAGTTTTTCAATGGGAAAGGAACTGATTGAATCTTCAGCCCCGAGTTTCGACCCGCTTGTGATCAGAAGAGACAATCAGCTGATGAAGGAGGCACTTGCCTGTGACATTCATCACGGTCCCATGCCTTTCGGGGGAATCAGGGACCTGAGAACCGTCCTGCAGAACGCACAGAAGGGAAGAGTTCTTACCGGGAATGACCTTTGCGATGTAATGCGTCTGATCAGAGGCCTGCGCTCCGTCGTCAGTTATGAAAAGAATATTGAAACGGAACATGAGGGCATTCATGACCTCGTGTCTTCAATTGTTATTCATGACAGACTCGAACGTGAGCTGTCTTCCTGCATCAATGACTACGGGGAAGTGATGGACAGCGCAAGCAGTGAACTGGCCGAAATCCGCAGATCACTCAGCAGAGCCGACAAAGCCGTGGCAGATGCTGTTCAGCATTTTCTGAGCACCCATGCTTCGTCAGTGGTTGATTCGATTGTGACATACCGCAGCGGACGGGCAGTGGTTCTTGTCAGGGCTGCAGAAAAGAATTCATTCGGAGGTCTTTTGTACGGGGACAGTGCCAGCGGGCAGGCAAGCTATATAGAACCTGCGGCGCTGATGAATGCCAATAACCGCAAGCAGGAACTGGCCGCAAAGGAAGAAAAGGAAGTCGCCAGAATTCTTTCCGTCTGCTCAAAAAGTGTCGGTGAATATGCACCGGAGGAACTGTCAAATCTGGAAACCGCGGCTGTTCTTGATGCTTTGTTCGCCAAAGCGGAATGGGGCAGGCAGCGGGATGCTGTGACAGCGGTCCTTACCACCCAGAAGAATCTGATCCTGAAAAAGGCAAGACACCCGCTGATCGATCCGAAAAAAGTCGTGCCCAACAATTACAATCTGTGTGAGCCGAAGACGCTTCTTCTTATTACAGGACCGAATACCGGCGGTAAAACAGTATCCATGAAGATTATCGGTCTGTTTGTCCTGATGACATACTGCGGCATGCCGGTCACATGCGATGAGGCGGTCATACCGTATTTTGATCATGTATTCGCTGATATCGGCGATGATCAGTCGGTTGTTTCCTCACTTTCCTCATTCAGTGCAAGTGTCGAAAAGCTCGCTGACGTTACGGAACACGCAACAGGGAACTCACTTGCGCTTCTTGATGAGATCGGTTCGGGCACGGATCCCCGTGAAGGCGAAGCGCTTGCAATATCAATTCTGAATGAGCTGCGGCAGCGTGGGACCATGACCGTCGCAACAACGCATTACAGCCGTCTGAAGGCATACGGGAAGAGGCATGATGATATTCTGACTGCCTCCGTACAGTTTGATATGGAAAGCCTTGCACCGACATATAAGTATATTGAGGGTATTACCGGACAGTCCAACGCGCTGGAGGTTGCGAGCCGGTACGGTCTTTCCAAAGGAATCATATCCTATGCAAGATTTCTGAAGGACCAGGCAAAAACACAGGAAGACCAGCTGATTGAACGGCTCGAAAGACAGCTGAATGAGACAGAGCGCAAAAATGAAGCGCTTGAAGAAAAACTGAAGGAAATCACTGAATTCCAGAAGAAGCTTCATCATGACCGGGTGAATTTTGAACGGGAAAAGGATGAATGGAAAAACAGTACGGAACAGGAAGCCCGCAAATATATAGATGATGCCAGAGAGCAGGCTGATGAAATTCTCAGAAAGATGCGGGAAATGGCGGAAACAGCAAGATATCATGAGGTTCTTGAACAGCGTCAGAAACTGAACCGGAAGGGTGAAGAGAAAAAGGAACCGGCGGACACGCCCGTACTGAAGCAGAAGGGTGCCTACAGAGTCGGAGATACGGTTGAGCTGAGAAGCAGCGGTGCAGCTGCCAGGATTGCCGAAATCAGGCGGAAGGACATTATCATTCTGCTTAACGGAAGGGAAATGAAAGTCAGTGCATCGGCGATCAGACCGAGCCTGAAGGTGCTTCCCAAAGAGAAGCCCGTGACTATGGTGAATATGTCTGCGTCTCCGCTGACATCTTCGCTGTCTGCCGAATGCAACCTGATCGGCATGCATGTGGATGAGGCTATGGATGAAATGGCCTCATATATGGATCAGGCTAGAATTTACGGCCTGAAGTCCTTCAGGATCATTCACGGCGACGGCTCCGGAGCGCTCAGAAAAGCGGTTCATGATAAACTGAAGAAAATGAATGATGTTGAAGAATACAGACTGGGCATGCCTCAGGAAGGCGGTTCCGGTGCAACTGTGGTCAAAATGAAAGACTGAGATGGACAGAGAGTATATCAAGGCAAAGCTTGCCAATCTTCCGGATGATCCCGGCAGTTATCAGATGAAAGATAAAAACGGCGAAATCATCTATGTCGGCAAGGCAAAAAATCTGCATAACCGTGTGAATCAGTATTTTACCGGTGCACATGATTTTAAAACGACCAAAATGGTCTCCAATATTGAAGACTTTGATTTTATTGTGACAAAGAGCGAGAAGGAAGCTCTTGTGCTTGAAATCAACCTTATAAAAAAATACAGACCGAAATATAATATCCAGTTTATGGATGACAGCACTTATCCGTATATCAAACTGACGAATGAAGATTACCCGAGGCTTTCCGTGGCAAGGGACATGAAGAAGGACCGCAGGGCCCGTTATTTCGGTCCGTTCCCCGATGCCTCGGCAGCCAGAAGCACGCAGAAGCTTCTGCAGAATATTTATCCGTTCAGGCGCTGTATGAAAATGCCTGATAAGGTCTGTCTGTATTATCATCTGGGACAGTGCCTCGGACCGTGCGAGTATGATATTGATCCGGCTGTATATGAAAAAATGGCCGGCAAAGTCACCAGATTTATGAACGGCGATACGGCGGAGATCACTGATGAGCTGACATCGAAAATGATGGAGGCTGCCGAAAATCTGGAATTTGAAAAGGCAAATGAATATAAAAACCTGCTGGCAAGCGTGAATTCCGTGGCAAATGACAAACAGATCATAGAAAAAGACAGCCGCATCAGCTATGACGTTTTTGCCTGGTACAGTGACAAAGGCTATCTTGCAGTTACCGGTTTTCTTGTCAGAAGGGGTACGGTTCTTTCAAAGGAATGGAAGCTGATGCCGCTTTACGGAGATGCGCAGGATGAGTTTATTTCTTTTGTCGTGCAGTATTATGAAAGTCATCCGTCGGCAAGGGAACTGGTTATGCCGATTGAGGTTGACGATGAAACCGTAAAAGAAATTGAAGATATCCTGAAGATATCAGTATTCAGGCCGCAGAAAGGACAGAAAAAGAAGCTGATCGATATGTGCATCGAGAATGCGCGTCGTCAGCTTGATCTGAAATTCTCGGTAGTCGAGCATCAGGATGAACTGACAAGGGAAGCAGTCCAAAAGCTCTCGGATCTTGCCGGGACACCGATGCGGAGGGTGGAGCTTTTTGATAACTCCCATATTTCCGGAACATTTACGGTTGCCGGGTGTGTTGTCTACGATGACGGTGTTCCCTCGAGGAAGGATTACCGGCTTTATAAACTTCATACCGGAAACTCTGATGTTGACAGCATGAAGGAAGTTGTATACCGGAGATATTTCCGTCTGCTGAGTGAAAACGGACATATGCCCGACGGAATCCTCGTTGACGGCGGCGAAATTCAGATCCAGGCCGCAAAGGAAATCCTTGACTCGCTCGGCCTGAGCAGCAGAATCAAAATCATGGGTCTGGTTAAGGATGATCATCACAATACCAGTGCCCTGATGGATACCGACGGGCGCACATTTGACATCCCGAAGGATTCGAATCTCTTTTTCCTGCTTACCAGAATGCAGGATGAAGTGCACAGGGTGGCCGTGAGCTATCACAGAAAGCTCCGTTCCAAAGCACAGACCAGGTCGATTCTTGATGAAATCGAGGGGATCGGGCCGAAAAGAAAGAAGCTCCTGCTTAAAAAATTCGGCAGCTTCACGAATCTGAAGAATGCATCGGAAGAGGAAATTGCACAGTATGTGCCGAAAGAAACAGCACATAAAGTATATGAAACACTTCACAGCGGGGAATGATATAATAAATCATATGGATAACCTTCTACCTGAAACAAGCAGAAAAAAATGGACGGCGGTATTTGTGGCTTTTATTGTTCTGTTTACTGCAGTATGCCTCGGATACATGAATCTTAATTACGATTCTCTGGCCAGATATCCGTTCCGTGATGAAAACAGCAGGGAACTGATCAAAAAATACCTGAATGATGAGGAAATCGCATATATCATTGAATATTCCATCCCGCCGAATATGTTTGTGGCATATATTGACTCTCCGGGATTCAATATATATCATGCGGCTGAATACAAAAAGCTGTCTGAACAGCAGTGGCAGAAGACTCCGGCAATGATTGTCAGAATGGTAGAGGAGACGCTGCCCTACATGGATGTGGACACGCTGATGACATATCTCATTGACGGAAACTACAGCTTTGATGACGTTGATGCTTATATCAGCAGCGGGGATTATATGCAGAATTCCGAACTGGTTATGTTTGCCGGTGAAACGGATGTATTCCTGGATGCGGCGCATACGGTGAGTACGCGCAGACCGGTTCTGAAGACAGTGGATCCCGAAAAGATCGCCTCAAAGGACGGGAAACGCATTCAGCTTACGGAAACGGCAGCCAATTCGCTTTACAACCTCTGCACGGATATCAGCAGAGGGCTGGAATCTTCCAGGGCATGTGCCGGGCTGGTGATCAGTGACGGCTATATTTCCTTCGATGATCAGGCTGAACGGTATGAAGATGCGGTTGTGAGCTTCGGCGACAATGCCAGATTCTATGAACCCATGCCGGGACACAGTGAGCACCAGCTGGGACTTGCGGTTGATTTCGGCATCAGCGGCATTATGGATGAATCGTTTGAAAAGACCAGACAGGCACAATGGCTTGAATCCAATGCCTGGAAGTATGGTTATCTGCAGACATGGAATGTTTCCGACGAGCCGGTTACAGGCATTAAAGGGCAGAACTGGCATTACCGCTACGTAGGCCTGACACTTGCCGAAACAATTCACGGCATGGGAATAACATTTGCGGAATACATCACCAGATACAACTGACAGATATGTTAATCAAGTGAATTTCCGGTTCCGCATCATACGGCAGGGAAATTCACTTTTCATTTCTGCATATGTGCTTAATATGCAGTATAAAAACAGATTTATGGAGGTACAGACATGACATTTGCGGTTTTCGCGGACGGTACAGCCAATCTGCCGTCATCTCTCCTGGATGGAATCAGGCTTCTGCCGTGTGAAATCACGGCTGACGGACATCCGGTTGTTTACAACGGAGATATCGAAAGCTTTGATACGCACGCTTATTACGACAGGCTCAGAAAAGGGGCTGACATAAAGACAAGCCTTCTGAATACCGCGCTGTTCACTGCGGCATTTGAACCGCTTTTAAAGGAAGGCACGGACGTTGTTTATATAGCGATGAGTGCCGGCATCAGCGGGACATATAATGCGGCAGTGCTTGCATCACAGCAGCTCACGGAGGAATATCCGGAACGCTTTGTACATATTGTTGATTCTCAGGGATGCGGTTTCGGCAGCGGCATGCTCGCTGTAAAAGCGGCACAGCTCAGCAGGGAAAACATTCCTGTCAGGGAAGCGGCCAAGCAGCTGGATGATATGGTGCCGCACTGCTGTCAGTACTTTACCGTTGATGATCTGAATTTCCTGAAGCGGACGGGACGCGTCAGCGGTGCAACAGCCATGATCGGCACGGCACTGAATATCAAGCCGATTCTGTACGGAGACAGTACAGGGCACATCGTTTCATGTGCAAAATGCCACGGCAGAAAAAAGTCAATTCAGCATCTTGCGGAAATGTACCGTGAAAAAAGAATGGATCTTCCTTCACAGAATATATATATTTCCCACGGTGACTGCCCTGAAGATGCCGAAAAGCTGAAGAGCCTGATTCTTGAAATTACTCCCGAATCCAATGTTATCGTCTGTCCGCATGAGCCTTTTTCGGGGGCACATGTCGGTCCGGGCATGCTGGGATTGTTCTTTCTCGGCAGGGAGCGCTGAACATCCTGCCGGAACAGAGAACGGCGGCATAAAGAAAAAACCCGCTGATGCGGGCAGTGCTGCAGACCATGCACTGTCGGCTCCGGCGGGTTATTTTTTGGCGGATACAGCCTGCGCGATCTTATTGACCATCTTTTTCTCATCGCTGCGCTTCCTGTATACATTGACGGCTGATCTTTCGATCTGCCTGATTCCGGAGCCTTCAGCCTGGTCATAGTCTTTCTTGATTGCAAGCGCCAGGAGGATCACCGGAATCAGATCGGTGATTTTCTTGAGATCCTTTGCGGCTTTGGTGCCGAAGGCGGATGCTTTCGCTGATGCGCTTCCGACATTATTCTGAATATGATCGAGATCAGGCCTGATTCCTTTCAATGCACTCAGAAGCGGCAGTGCATGCTTTAAAAGAAGAATCAGATTTATCACCAGCAGAACAAGTGCTGCATAGAGAATCCATAAATTGTACGGATATAAATTAAAATTCATAAGTGTATGTCCTTTAACCATATTGTACACATTAAGTGATCTTTTTTCCATGAGAATCATAATTTGAATATAATAATAACGGTATGGACAGAAAGATAAAAATCATCGTTGTTTCCGATAATCACGGCTTTGTCCGACCCCTGGAGAAAATCACGGAACGCTGTCAGGACGCGGATTATTTCTTTCATCTGGGAGACAGTGAACTGCCGAAGCAGATGCTGAAGGGATTTGCATGTGTCAGGGGAAATCAGGACTACGATCCGGAACTGCCGATGAGACTGCGGCTGACAATCGGCAGCCATCATATTCTTCTGACGCACGGACACCATGAACTGTTTATGGGAAGCACAGCCGGACTTGTACAGAGGGCAAAGGAAGCAGACTGTGATATTGTGTGTTTCGGCCATACGCATGTCTATACCGATAAAACAGTAAGGGGCGTCAGGCTTCTGAATCCCGGAAGCATCTGGCACTGCCGTGACGCAACACCGCCGTGCTATATGGTTCTTGAACTTGACGGCAGTGAAGTATATGCCGAAAGAGTGAACTATACGGAATAAATTGTATTGAAATCTCAGTGCGGTTTTGTTATAGTCTTTAATGCTGTGTCCCCGTAGCTCAGCTGGATAGAGCACACGCCTTCTAAGCGTGTTGTCGCGCGTTCGAGTCGCGCCGGGGACGCCATAACTGCCGCATATGCGGCATTTTTATATTCGGAGACACCTATGAGTTATTATGATGATGTACTGGAAGAGATCAGCCGTGCGCTGAAGAATAATGAACTGGATGAAGCAGACTATCTGATCAGAAAAGAACTGTCCATGCCGTATATTCCGGCTGATGCAGAACAGAGACTGTTTGCGATGAAAAAAGAAATACAGTTCAGAAAAGCGGAAAAAAGAGAAAATACCGAAGAAAGCCTGGATGCACTTCTGAGGAAGCTGAAGGGAAGGCCGCAGTCGCAGCTGACGGCCGCAGAGAAGCTTTGCGACCGCAATCTGAGAGCATGCACTGATGAAATCAGGGACTGGCTGTCAAAGGACCCGCTGCCCGAAGCAGCTGCTTTTATCATCAACGCGCTTGCCGAGCAGGAAATCCAGGACGAATTTGTGTATGTGAAGCAAGGTGTGGAGTATTCCTTCAGCGGTGACTCCGTGACGCCTGTGGCCAGAAGCGAAGGATTTCTGTATGCATGCAGTTATCTGGAAAACTGGCTGGGATCCAATCCCGCGCTTCTGGAAATGGCGAAAACCCTGCTGATCAGCGATGCATATATGTATCTTCCGCTCAGCTATGAAAAGGAAGAGGCGGAAATCATTGCATATCAGAAGGCAAAAGAAATCTGCAGCATGATGGATGATCAGGAAACCATGAAAGAAGTGGAAAACAGGCGCAGCGAAACTGCCGCTAAAATCAAAAAACTGTCATGACGCACCGGTTTTAGCACTTAATAGTTGACAGTGCTAAAACGAACGGTTAATATATTAGCAGGCTGTGGCTGAGAGTGCTAAAGCTGCACTTTGCCGCAAACTCAAATGAGTTTTTATAGCCGATTTAATTGAACTTTGTTATACTTAACGGGAATTCATTGAAAGGAGCATTCATTTATTATGTCAGAATGGACATTGAAAGAAAAATCAGTTGGAGAATTAGTCGTCACTGTTGAAGGTGATGAATGGAAAAAGGCAGTTGAAAAGTCATTTAACAAACTTGCAAAAAAGGTGCAGATTGACGGATTCCGCAAAGGTGCGGTTCCTAAGAAGCTTCTGGAAAAGAAGGTTCCTGTACAGGAACGTCAGATTCAGGCAATTGAAGACAATGCAAATGACTGGCTGCAGAAAGGCATGGCTGAGTGCGGTGTTACACCGATTGACCGTCCTTCCCTCGATATCAAATCAGTTGACGATGAAAAAGCAGTGGTTGTATTTGAATTCCCGGTAAAACCCGAGGCAAAACTTGGCGAGTATAAAGGACTTCCCTACAGCATGGACAGCATCGAAGTAACAGAAGATGAACTGAATGCTGAACTCAACCGTATGCGCGAAACATATTCAGATATGGAAGTCAAAGACGGTGAGGCTGAAAACGGAGATACAGTCAACATTGACTATCAGGGATTAAAAGACGGTGTTGCATTTGACGGCGGCACAGCAGAGAAATATGATCTGGTTCTCGGCAGCGGAAGCTTCATTCCGGGCTTCGAAGAGCAGCTGGTCGGTGTAAAAGCCGGAGATGAAAAGGATCTGAATCTGAAATTCCCCGAAGATTATCATTCGGCAGACCTTGCAGGTGCTGAAGTTGTCTTCAAAGTAAAAGTTAACGAAGTTAAGACAAAGGTTCTTCCTGAACTTGACGATGATTTTGCTCAGGATGTCAACGCTCCCGGCGTTGAGACTGTTGATGACCTGAAAAAGCTGGTCAGAGAAAGACTGGAAGGAAACAAAAAGAATGCTGCGGAATCCAAGGCTGACAGTGAACTGTTCGACAGACTCGCTGCAAATGCAGAAGTTGATATTCCCGAAGTCATGATCAAAGACGAAGTTGAGGGAATGATCAATCAGATGTCAAGCCAGATCAGTCAGTACGGCATGAAGCTTGATCAGTATCTTTCCATGATGGGACAGAAGATTGAAGATCTCAGAGAGTCCTACAGGGAGAATGCTGAAAAGAGCGTCAAGCTCAGACTGGTTCTTGAAGCAGTTGCCAAAGCGGAAAACCTTGTTGCAGGTGAAGAAGACATCAACAAAGAATATGAAAATATTGCCCAGCAGTATGACATGGATGTAGAAAGAGTCAAGGCTCTTGTTGATCCGGAAATGCTGAAGGCTGATGTCGTCAACCAGCTTGCCTACAAGTTCGTCAAGGACAACGCAGCAAAAGCTTAAAAACAATACTATAAAATAAGACGCCGGGCGTCTTATTTTATCCGATGGAATGATCGTTATGATCAGGGAGGTGCAGTTTGAAAAACGATATTACGATTAAAGTTCCTGTGATCTGCACACGCGGCATCGTTGTATTTCCCGGACAGGATGTCATGATTGAAGTCGGCAGACAGAAATCAATCAATGCTGTCAACGAAGCTTCTTCACTGTATGACAGCATGGTATGGATCGTCTGCCAGAATGACATCATGGTGGATAACCCGGGCGAAAAAGATCTATACCGGACCGGTACGCTGAGCAAGGTAAAGATCGTGCGCAGAAAGGAAGGCTTCATGAGGGTGACTTTCACCGGCATGAAGCGTGCGCATCTTTCTAAAATTTTTGACAGCAGTGACATTATGCTTGCTGAAGTGGAACCCGGAGAGGATGTGCACGGTAATTCCGTAGAGGAAATGGCTCTTGTCAAGAGGATTATCTCCGAATTTGAAAAGGCGAATTCCGTTACAAGTTCTTTCCCTGCGGACGTTGTCAGCCAGCTCTCAAGAGGAGTTTCCGCTTCAACGCTTACCGATCAGTTTGCACAGTTTTTCCCGCTTGACACAGCAGTTAAGCAGAAGCTTCTGGAAACATACAATATCAATGACCGTATGGTTATGATTATTGCCGAGCTTGAAAAGCAGCAGCAGTATTCCCAGATTGAAAGCACAATCAATCAGAAGGTCAAGGAACATATTGATGATTCCCAGAAGGAATACTTCCTCAGGGAGAAACTGAAGGCAATCAAAGAGGAACTGGGTGATGTTTCCAACATTACCGATGATACCCAGCAGATGCGGGAAATGATTGAAAAGAATCCGTATCCCGAACATGTCAAGGAAAAGGCACGCGAGGAACTGCAGAGGTATGAAATGCTTCCGCCGGGAAGCGGAGAGGCTTCAGTTGAGCGTTCATATCTTGACTGGCTTCTGAAAGTTCCCTGGTGGCAGGAAACAAAAGACAACGAGAATCTGAAAGAAGTTAAGAGCATTCTTGATGAAGATCATTACGGTCTGACAAAAGTCAAGGACAGAATCATGGAGTATCTCGCTGTCAAGCAGATGACCGGAAATCTGAATGCACCGATTATCTGCCTTGTAGGTCCTCCGGGAGTGGGAAAAACATCTCTTGCCAAATCGATCGCCCGTTCACTGGACAGAAAGTTTGTAAAGATGAGCCTGGGCGGAGTCAGGGATGAGGCTGAGATCAGAGGACACAGAAGAACATACCTGGGTTCTCTGCCCGGAAGAGTCATTCAGGGCATGAAGAAGGCCGGCGTCATCAATCCGCTCTTCCTGATCGATGAAATCGACAAGATGGGCATGGATTACAAAGGCGACCCCAGCGATGCACTGCTGGAAGTGCTTGATCCCGAGCAGAACCAGTTCTTCTCGGACCATTATCTTGAAGAACCGTATGATCTTTCGAAAGTCATGTTCATCGCTACGGCAAACTATCTGGATAATATTCCGGCGCCGCTGCAGGACAGACTTGAGATCATTGAGCTTCCTTCCTATACGGAAGTTGACAAGGTTCACATCGCAAAGGAACACCTGATTCCCAAGCAGCTGGAGCTGAACGGTCTGAAGCCTTCACAGTTCAAGCTCAGGGAAAAAGAGATTCTCTTCATGATCCGTCATTATACGCGCGAAGCCGGCGTCAGACAGCTTGAAAGACTGATCGGAAGCCTCTGCAGAAAGACGGTTCTGGCAATCCTGAACGATGAAAAGAAGAGTGTTACGGTAACCGAGAAGCTGATCAAGACATGGCTCGGAAAGATTATCTTTGAATACGGTGTCAGGGAAAAGGAAAATCAGGTCGGTGTTGTAACGGGACTGGCTTATACATCATTCGGAGGTGATGTTCTTTCCATCGAAGTCAACAGCTTTAAAGGAAAGGGCATGCTTGTGATGACAGGAAAGCTCGGCGATGTTATGAAAGAATCTGCGGAGATCGCTCTTGACTATGTCAAGGCGCATGCCGAGGAGTTCGGCATCGATCCGGAATTCTTCTCCACCCATGATATTCATATCCATGTGCCGGAAGGCGCCGTACCGAAGGACGGACCTTCAGCCGGTGTTACAATGACGACTGCTCTTGTGTCGGCACTGAGCAATACGCCGGTATATTCGGATCTGGCCATGACCGGAGAAGTGACGCTGCGCGGAAATGTCCTGCCGATCGGCGGACTGCGTGAGAAATCTCTTGCCGCAAACAGAGCGGGCATCACAAAGATTCTGATGCCGAAGGCGAATATCCGAGATCTGGATGATGTGCCTCAGGCGGTAAGGGACAATGTGAAGTTTGTTCCGGTCGAGAATATGTCACAGGTGCTTAAGGAAGCACTGGTGCGCTGATGAAATACTATCAGGTCACGCTTCTGGCAACGAGTGCCAATGCATCGCAGTGGCCGCAGTCCGAGCTGCCTGAAATTATATTTGCAGGCAGGTCCAATGCCGGCAAGAGCAGTCTGATCAATGCTCTTGTCAACAGGAAAAATGCGGCATATGCGGGGAAAACACCCGGAAAGACGCAGCTTCTGAATTTCTTCAGCGTTGATGATGAAGTAGTATTCGCAGATGCTCCGGGATACGGATATGCGAAGGGCGGTACGGACAGTACGGTCCGCTTTGCCAGGCTGATTGATCCGTATTTCAGAAACCGCAGACAGCTGAAAGCACTTCTGATCGTTCTTGATATCAGAAGGGTGCCGAATGAGGATGACATGCACATGGTAGATTATGCCAGAAATGCTCATCTTCCGGTGATTGCGGCATGCACCAAATGCGACAAGCTGAGCCGTATGCGTCAGAACGCCCAGATTGACATCATCTGCAGAACACTGAACATATCCCGGCAGAGTGCAGTGCCCGTATCCTGCGTAAACAGGGACGGCATTGAAATCTTATGGGAAAAAATCAGGAATATTTATGAAAAGAAGGAACAGGCATAAGCCTGTTCCTTTTATAATTCCGAAAAAAAAGAAGGTTTAAGCCTTCCTTGAAGTTGATCCGATGATCTGCACATGATTCATGATTTTGATGAAACCGTTTCGCTCGGCTTTTAATAAATTACGGAATTCATTGTTCGTCATATACTCACGAACCACGGAAGAATCGGTTTCATAATCCACCATATAAATGGCGGTCGAATCGACGCTTCTCATAAAAATATTATCCTTTCATTGATGGTTAATCTCATTATACCATGTTTGAAAATAATGCATAGATGCATGTAAAAAATCACATAATATCACGCAATTTCATCAGGAACCGTATGCATTGATCAGTCTTTCAAGTTCCTTCCAGGTTACCGGCAGGGCATAGGAATGTGCGGGATGCTCCATGGGAATCAGCAGGTCACCCTCCCACATATAAAGGAACTCACCGTTGACGAGATCTTTGGTGAAGATGCCGTGGTACTGGCCTCTCGTATAGTCATCGACATAAATAAACCAGTAGTCTTCATACAGGCTTCTCATTACCATCGGGCCTTCGACCTGGTGTCTGTCATATACCGGATTTTCAAAGGTATCGAAGCTGCGCCAGTCGCTGACGGACGAAGTGGCACGGAAGATCTGGGAGTATTCCTCCATCGGCTGTCTTTCATCCTTGCCGATCAGCACATATTCGCCGTCAGTTTTTATGATGGTTCCGTCAATCACCTCATAGCCTGTGTCGAACAGAACTTTCGGATACGAGATGCTTTGCAGATCGGAAGAGGTATTGTAGTACATTCCGCCGTCGGGAACGCTCGACCAGTAAATAACGTAATTGTCTTCGGCCGGATTGTAGAAAGCTTCCGGTGCCCACGCTGCGGATTCACTCATCTTCAGTTCGGATGAGGATGCATTTACTTTCAGCAGCCTTTCATTTTCGTATGTGATGAAATCTTCAGTGTCAAAAACATAGATGGAATCATTGTCATATCCCTGTGTTGCAAGCAGGGCAAATGATCCGTCCTTCTTTCGCACCGCAGACGGATCGCGCAGTCTCTTTGTGCCGAGCGACGCTGAAAGTACCGGCTGATCCTCATTGAGCTTATACCAGTACAAACTGTCGAATGTATAGGCAAGTTTCAGTTTTTCACCGTCTTCACCCTCGGGAGTGAAATATGTGATGACATATCCTGCGTAGGGATCCAGCAGGAGCTTCGGGATTTCATAGTTATTCCCGTCAATGCATGCATTGAGGACAATCTGCTCATATTCTCCGGCCGCTTCCGTTTTGGAAATGACGCCGCCGCTGATTGAAGCATCTCCTTCGGCAACGGACCATTCAACGGTTCTCTGATGGCCGTCTGTTTCGGGAAGCACATAACCGTCAGTCAGAAAAGTATCAAGTTTCCTGACAAGATATGTATATGTTTCATCATGCACAGCAGGCGGTTCTTCCTGTCCGGACGGTTTGATGAATGTGTTTCCGCATCCGCACAGAAGAGCTGCAGCTGCAGCCGCAGCCGTAATTTTCAAAGTATTCAGTGATTTCACATGTGTAATTATATTTGAAAATTCATTGATAATGAATCCTAACTGATAAACAGGCTGTGTTTTATGATAAAATTTTTACACTATGAAAAAGATTGTGATTGCGACAGGGGGAACAGGCGGACATATTTATCCTGCTCTGGCACTGGCTGAAAGACTGAAGGAACGGCATCCGGAATGCAGGATTCTCTTTTTCGGTTCGTCGAACCGAATGGAAGCGGAAATGATACCCGAAAAGGGATACCGGTTTATCGGAATGGCGATGACCGGAATGAACGGCGGGATCAAAGCAAAAGTCAGATCTGCTGTCTCACTGCTGAAAGCGGAAGCCCGCTGCATTTCCCTTCTGAAAGAAGAGAAACCCGACATATGCGTGGGATTCGGCAATTATATCAGTGTACCGCTGATTATGGCGGCACACAGGCTTCATATACCGACGATGATAAGCGAGCAGAACAGTTTTGCGGGCAAGGCAAATGTTATGCTGGCAAAATACGCTGATGCCGTGGAAGGTGTCTATCAGAGCTGTCTGGAACAGTTTCCTGCAGAAAAGACAAGACTGTACGGAAATCCCCAGGCCTCAGCAGCGGCGAACAGGACGATTGATCCTGCGGCCTGTGAAGCGTACGGCATCAGACAGGGAACGCCGTTTGCGGTATTCATGATGGGTTCTCTCGGCTCGGCAACTGTATCAAAGGTAATTGATGAAGCCTGCAGTCTTTTTGATCCTGATTTTGAAGTTCTGATTGCTTCGGGCAAAGCAAACAGCTATACCTTCAAAACCGGCAATCCTCATGTTCATATTCACGAATATGTTGACGGCATGGCAATGCTGAAAGCGGCCGATCTTTCCGTGTGCAGGGCAGGAGCTACGACACTCTGTGAAATTGCTGCAACAGGTGCTGCCTCAATACTGATACCAAGTCCGTTTGTGCCGAACAATCATCAGGTATATAATGCTTTGGAACTTGTCCGCAATAATGCTGCAGTCATGATCGAAGAAAAAGATCTGACGGCGGAAGTTCTGGCAGGGCAGGTGAATACTTTGATGAAGAATAAAGAAAAACGGGCTGAGCTGTCCGGCAATGCGCTGAAAATGTCAACGCCGGACGCTGCTGACCGTATGATAGACTGGATTGAGGAGCTGGTTTCAAAATGAATGAATTTCTGAATGAATTATCACAGTTTGGCAAAGTGGAGTGTAATCTTCCGCTTTCCAAAATGACGACACTTAGGATCGGAGGAAACGCCGATTATACGGTTTTCCCTCAGAATACAGTATCGCTGGACAGCCTGGTGAAGCTGATCACACAGTACGGATACCCGTATAAGATTATCGGAAAAGGCTCCAACCTTTTATGTTCCGATGATGATTTTCACGGTGTCATCATCCGGCTCGATGAATTCAATGACTTCTATTTTGTAAATAACCAGATTGTTGCCCAGGCGGGATGTTCCATTATATCCCTGTCCTATGAAGCAATGAAGCACGGCAAAAGCGGGCTGGAATTTGCCAGCGGCATTCCCGGAACAGTAGGCGGATGCACATTTATGAATGCCGGTGCCTATAAAAGCAGCATGAGTGATGTGCTGGACAGTGTGTTTGTTTACAGAAACGGCGTTTTTGAATGGATGAGTGCTGCCGACTGTGAATTCTCCTACAGGACAAGTATCTTCCAGAAGCACCCTGACTGGATTGTGGTTGCTGTCAAGCTGAATATGATCGATAAGGATGTCGAGGAAATCAGGGCACTGATGGACAGCAGAAGGGAGCGCCGCATGGCTTCCCAGCCGCTGGATAAACCGAGCGCAGGCAGTGTCTTCAGAAATCCGGAATCTGTGCCGGCATGGAAGCTGATCGAGGAAATCGGCTACCGCGGAAAGAAGGTCGGCGGTGCACAGGTATCGGAAAAACATGTGAACTTTATTATCAATGCCGGTGATGCAACGGCTGCAGACTTTCTTGAACTTGTACATGAAATACAGGAACAGGTCAGGGAAAAATTCGGAATTGAACTGCATTTAGAAGTGGAGACTTTCAATTGGCATTAAAAGAACGCACAATTGAAGATTTTGAAAAAGTACCGGACGGAGTCGACAGTCTTTTCGAGCTCAGAGCTGCAAAAAAAGACAATGACGACTTTGACAGATCACGTACGGTTCTTTTTGCCGTTTCTGTTCTGATTTCTCTTTTTCTGATCATGCTGTGCTATCTGATTATGCCGACATCAAAAGTGAAGGCTGTCAGTATTACCGGAAACAATTACCTTGACACAGGCTATATTCAGAATCTCTCCGGGATCAGCACAAGATCAGTATATTACCTGACTTTTCCTGCAGGGGCAGCCGAAAAAGTAAAGGCTGATCCGATGGTTGACGATGCATCTGTGCATATGCTCAGAAATAATATCGTTTCCATCAGCGTAAAGGAAAAAAAGCCGGTGGGATACCGGTATGACGGTGATGAGCCGGTGATCCTTCTGGCTGACGGTACAGAATGCAGTCTGACAAGCGACTACATGCCGCTACTGGGAAGGATTCCCTATATTACAGGATTCAATGAGGAACAGCAGACGCATCTGCTGACCAAAGCACTGGGCGAACTGACCAATGATGTGATAGATGATATAGCCCAGATCAGTCAGTATGCGATGAGCTATGACGACGAGGTTGTGGAAGTTGAAATGCGCGACGGCGGTATTTTCTTCGGCAGCTTTTACAGTCTGTACCTGCTGAACAACTATACAGATATATCTGTCAAGAGAGAAAACAAGAATTACTGTATCTACGGATATGAAAACGGTGTTTACAGCAACCGGGTATGCCCGTGGGATGAAGTCAAGGTCGAAAAGGAATACTGGACGGATGAACACGGCAATTACATTACCAATAAATGGGGAGACAGAGCCGTCAAGCATTATTATAAAGATGCAGCAGGATATTATCTGGATAAAGAGGGCAATAAAATTCTGATTCCGATTGATGTATACGGAAGAGATGTTGTTGATCCGGATTTTCTGGATCACTATATCCTCGGCTATTATGATACCGGTGTTCTTATTATTCCCGAGGAGCCGCAGGAGGATGTATCTGCACAGTATGAGGAAGGCGACATTATCGCTGAAGAAGATATGGAGGCAATCTCCGGCAATCATGAAGACGATCAGGAACCCGAGGAGCCTGAGGAGCCTGCCGGGGAAGAGCCTGAAGAAGAAAAACGCGGCGGGTATACTTCAGAAGCTGATCCGCAGGCGGGATAGCTTATGTTGTTTTAAGTGCACGTTTTGCATATAATATTTTTTCGTAAAGGAGTAAGATCCATGACTGTAGAAAGAAAAACAAATTTCGGAACGATCAGTGTTTCGGAAGAAGCAGTGTCTGCACTGGCAGGAGGCATTATTACGGAATGCTACGGTGTAGTAGGTATGGCAAGCAAAAAGGTTGTGCGTGACGGTTTCCTGGAACTTCTTGACAAGGAGAATTATTCCAGGGGTGTAGTGGTCAAGAAAACCGGAGAAGGTCTGGAAATCGATCTGTATATTATTGTCAGCTTCGGGGTAAAGATTTCCGAGGTTGTGCAGGAAGCTCAGAAGAAAGTCAAATATGTACTTGAAAAATCACTGAGTGAAGAGATTTCTGCTGTCAATGTATTTGTACAGGGTGTACAGGTCATTGAATAACGGAGGCTTATGAGTATGGATAAGATTAGCGGAAAAGAATTCCGGGAAATGCTGGAAAGCGGATGTGCAAATCTGAACAACAGGCGGAAGGATGTCGATGCGCTGAATGTCTTCCCTGTACCTGACGGCGATACCGGCACGAATATGTCGCTGACATTTACCAGCGGTATATCCGAGGTCAGAAATGCCGGCAGCAATGATCTGCCCGTCATTACAAAAACACTCAGCAGAGGCATGCTGATGGGCGCAAGAGGAAACTCGGGCGTTATTCTTTCGCAGATTTTCAGAGGTTTCAACAGTGCAGTCGGCGGAAAAACGGAACTTGGTGCTGCTGACTTCTCGGCATGCATGACTGCGGGAAGTGCAAAGGCATACCGCGCAGTTATGAGACCGGTTGAAGGAACAATCCTGACGGTTGTCCGTGAATCTTCGGAAACTGCAGCGAAGTATGTGGAAGAAAATCCCGAATGTTCGCTGAATGACTATATGGATGTCCTCTGCAAGGAAGCGAGAGCTTCCCTTGACAGAACGCCGGATCTGCTTCCGGTACTGAAGGAAGCCAACTGTGTAGACTCGGGCGGAAGCGGTCTTCTGCAGGTATTCAACGGATTCAGAAAGTATCTGGAAGGTTCTCCCGTAAAAGAATCGGACGGTGAAGAAGACGAAAGCAAAGAGGAAGTCAAGAACGGATACTGCACGGAGCTGATCCTGAAGCTGAATGACAAATATGTCAACATATTCAATCAGTCAAAGGTGCGTGACAGTCTTTCCAAAATTGCCTCCAACATTACTGTCGTAGTTGACGAAGGCATCGTGAAAATGCGTGCTACCACCATGACTCCCGGTGACATTCTGAACCTGGGTCAGAGATACGGTGAATTTGAAAAGGTGCAGATATTCAATCTTGCCCTTGAGGACAGACCTTCCATTCTTGAGGAAAAGAAACAGGAAGTGAAGGAAGAGCCTGCCGAAGAAAAAGAATTCGGCATGATTACATGCTGCGCCGGCGACGGACTTGCATCACTTTTCAAGGACTACAAAGTTGATGTTGTCGTATCGGGCGGACAGACCATGAATCCTTCGACGGAGGACTTTGTCAGTGCCATCGGCAGGATCAATGCGAAGCACATCTACATTCTTCCGAACAATTCGAACATCATCATGGCTGCCAAACAGGCTGCTGCCCTGACTGAGGGAAAAGATGTCATTGTTCTTGAGACTACAAGTGTTCCGCAGGGTCTGAGTGCCTGCATCATGTTCAACCCGGAAGATGATACAGAAACCAATACTCAGGCAATGAAGGATGCGATTGCAAGCGTCAAGAGCGGTTCGGTAACGTACGCCATCAAGGATACATCGGTATCCGGACGTGAAATTCATGCCGGGGATTTCATGGGTATCTGTGAAAAGGAGATTGTTCTTACAAATCCGGACAAACTGGAAGCTGCCTGCCAGCTGATCAAGGAGATGTGTGATGAGGACAGCGAAATCATCACGCTGATTCAGGGCGCTGATGCCACTGATGCCGAAACAGCTGCGCTGAAGCATTATATCGAGCAGAACTTCGAAGTCGATATTGACGTCGAAAAAGGCGGACAGCCTGTATACAGCTTTATTATCGGTGTAGAATAACCAGACGTCAGTCTGGTTTTCTTCATGCTATAATTCATTTTAATTATGGATCTGAAAAGCAAATCACTGAGATTCACGCCGAAACGCATCGAGGCGCTGGCCCGTCTGGGAATCTGTGATACAGACGGTGTTTTGTCATATTATCCGTTCCGTTACGATGTGATGAACACGGACAGCCCGGAACACTGGCATCTGAAGGAGAAGGTTACATTCTGCGGAGAGGTTGTATCGGCAGTAAGGACGTTCCGCTTCGGAAGAAACCGTTCATCCAGTAAATTTGATGTTGCGGCATATGACCGAATTCTTCACATTACAATCTTCAACAGGCCGTGGGCAAGGCAGCTTGCACTGAACCAGACAATAACCGTGACGGGCATTTACATGGGCAGAAACAATGTTACGGCTGTGACATACAATCTGAAAAATCAGGATGAGGCGGAACCGGTAACACCCGTATATTCCGTCAGGGAGGGAATTACCCAGAGAACAGTACGCGACAGTATCAGGAAAGTGCTCGATGTATGCAGTGATGAGATTAAAGACCAGGTTCCGGTCAGGTTCCGGCGTGCATACCGGCTGATGGAAAAACGGGAGAGTCTGGAAAAGATTCACTTTCCGAAGAGTACGGAAGACGTCATGCAGGCCCAGAGATCACTGAAATACGAGGAATTCCTGCGCTTCTTCATAGCTGTAGAGATCATGAAAAATGACAGCGGAAGCACAGCATACAAGAAACCGAAAAAATTTGATCATGAAAAACTGAAGAAAGTCATCAGGGCACTGCCTTTTAAAATGACTCCCGACCAGATTGCGGCACTGGCTGACTGTATCAAGGATATGGAAAGCACACATCTGATGTACAGGCTGATTCAGGGGGATGTCGGATGCGGAAAAACGCTTGTGGCGGCACTGGCACTGTATGCATGCGTGCTGTCCGGATATCAGGGCGCATTGCTTGCACCGACCGAAATTCTTGCCCGCCAGCATTTTTCTGCCGTTCAGAATCTGCTGAAGGATGAAGGCGTATCAGCTGCGGTTCTTTATTCCGGTGAAAATGCCCAGGTAAAAAATCAGATTCTGGAGGATCTGTCATCGGGAAAGATACAGATTGTAATCGGAACGCATTCACTGATTCAGGAATCCGTGAAATTTCATAACCTCGGACTGGTCGTTGCCGATGAGCAGCAGCGCTTCGGTGTCGGACAGCGCAGGGCACTCCGCGGAAAGGGCGACCGTGTCGATTTTCTGCTGATGTCTGCGACGCCGATTCCCCGCACACTGGCATCGACTTTATACGGTGATATGGAAATCAGCACGATTGAGACCATGCCTCCCGGCAGAAAGCCGGTGATTACCGAGCTGATCACTGAAAACAGTTTCCGCAGCGTGCTGAATGACGTCATGTCTCTTCTCCGTGATTCCCGTCAGCTTTATGTGATCTGTGCGGCGGTGGATAAAAACGAAGAATATGATGCCCGTAATGTCAGTGAAACGACTGCAAATCTGAAGAAGCTGTTTGAACCGGAATTCCGGGTGGGAATGCTTCACGGAAGGATGTCTTCCGAAGAAAAGCAGGAAGTGATGAGGCAGTTTGCGGAAAATGAAATTCAGGTGCTTGTCTCCACGACTGTGGTTGAGGTCGGCATGAATGTTGTCAATGCGACCGGCATGATTATTTATGATGCCGAACGTTTCGGTATGTCGCAGATCCATCAGCTGCGCGGCCGCGTGCAGAGGGGAAGCGGTCAGGGAAGATGCTGGCTGCTGACAGATTCCAAAGATGAAAATGCCCTGGACAGACTGAATGTTCTTGCCGCGACTTCCGACGGTTTCAAAATCAGTTATGAAGATTTACGGCTCCGCGGTCCGGGTGATATACTTGGGACAAGGCAGAGCGGCATTCCTGACTTTATTCTCGGAAATCTGATACAGGATACCGGCATTATCAGTCAGGCGAGAAAAGATGCTGCCGAAATCATGAATGATCCTGATAATCCTGATTTTGTTGATATTCTGGACAGCGTTCATGAGACTGCCCGCAGAAATGCGAACTACGCAGATTAGGAGTGATTTGTTTGAATATAATCGAATGGCTGCATGAAAGAGGAATTGCAGTAAATGACGAAAAACTGATACGGCAGGCGTTTATACATACCAGCTATGCCAACGAACACAAAGGCATTCACCATAATGAACGGCTTGAATTTATGGGCGATGCCGTGCTGCAGCTCTGGAGCAGTGAGCATATATTCCCATTGACGCCGGAGCTGTCCGAAGGGCAGATGACAAGGCTCAGGGCACAGCTTGTATGTGAAAAAGCACTGGCAATGTATGCCAGGCAGCTGAAGCTGAACAGGTTCCTGTATCTGGGAAGCGGAGAGGAAAAAACCGGAGGAAGAGAAAAAGACGCGATTCTGGCGGATATGTTCGAGGCTCTTCTCGGTGCGCTTTATCTCGATCAGGGAATGCCGGCAGTTGACAATATTCTGAACGAGGTATTCCTGCCGGAGATCAGACATCCGGGTGAAGTAAAAGTATTCAAGGATTACAAGACAAAGCTGCAGGAATATGTACAGACTGACAACCGCAGTTCCCTGTATTACGAACTGGTTGAGGAAACCGGACCTAGCAACGCTCCCACATTTACGATGAATGTCATAGTCGACGGACTGATTATGGGGACAGGCACCGGATCGTCAAAAAAACAGGCGGAGCAGAATGCAGCGAAAAATGCATTTGAAAAGATGGTGAGTATATGAGAATCAGTGAATTGAAAAAAGCCGTTGCAGCAGACGGATTCCGGGAGCAGATGCTCATGCTGTACGGGGCTGCCCGTTATGAAGAACAGAAGATCAGATATCAGAGAATTCTTGACCGTGCGTCGGAGCTGTTCGGCGATGCGGAAGCGAATCTGTTCAGCGCTCCCGGCAGAACTGAAGTCGGTGGAAATCATACCGATCATCAGCTCGGCCGTGTTCTTGCGGCTTCCATTGATCTTGACGTCGCAGCTGTAGCCGTAAAAACAGACGACAGCTTCATCACTTATGAGTCAGACAGCTTCCATGTCAGACCGGTGGATATATCAGATATATCGATTCAGGCGGCAGAGAAGAATACGACAGAATCCCTGATCCGCGGCATTGCCGGCGGATATATCAGAAAGGGGCTGAAGGCAGGGGGCTTCAAGTGCTACGCTGAGAGTGATGTTCTGCCCGGAAGCGGCATGTCCTCCTCCGCTGCCTTTGAAATTCTGATTGCTGAAATTCTGAATGTTTTCTATAACGGCGGACAGGTGTCACCCGTGCTTCAGGCGCAGGTCGGACAGTACGCGGAGAATGTATATTTCGGCAAGGCAAGCGGTCTGATGGACCAGATGGCCTGCTCGGTCGGCGGCTTCATTACGATTGATTTTGCGGATAAGGAAAATCCCGAAGTCCGGAAGGTTCCGTTTGATTTTGATGCAAGCGGATATGATCTGATTCTCACCGACTGCCGACAGTCGCATGCGGATCTCAGTGATGAATACTCGCTGATTCCTTCGGAAATGCTTCAGGTTGCACGGTTCTTCAACAAGGAAGTGCTTTCGCAGATTACAATTGATGATCTGATGGATCATGCTGCGGAAGTGCGCAGGGCATGTCCCGACCGTGCCTTTATGAGGGCATATCACTTCCTTAAGGAAACAGAACGGGTTAAAGATGAAGTGAAGTGTCTTGAGGACAATGATATGAAGGGATTCCTTCAGAAAGTTACGGAATCCGGAAACAGTTCATATATGTATCTGCAGAATGTATATCCTCCTGCAGATTCCAGTCATCAGTCACTGGCTGTCGGTCTGGCCATCAGTGAGGAACTGCTTGCCGGGCGCGGCGCATGGCGTGTTCACGGCGGCGGATTTGCAGGTACGATTCAGGCGTTTGTTCCTGCGGATCTTGCTGAAGCATATGTAGGGAAAATGGAAGATGTGTTTGGAAGCGGAAGCTGCTATGTGCTGCGTATACGGAGTGCCGGCGGTTACCTGATCGGATAAATGGAGGATGCGTAAATGATTAAGGACGGAAAGATTCTTCTCGGCAAGGCAGATGAAAAGGAAATATATCTGATCCCCCGTCAGATGAACAGGCACGGTCTGATTGCCGGCGCCAGCGGAACAGGTAAAACTGTCACACTGAAGGTCATCGCGGAATCTCTTGCTGAAATCGGAGTGCCTACAGTCATTGCCGACGTCAAGGGAGACCTCAGCGGCATGATTATTGAGGGAAGCCAGGAAGGCATACAGGGCCGCCTGGATTCCATGGGAATCACTGATTTCTTTGTTCGGAAGTATCCTGTTCATTTCTATGACGTCTACGGCAAGAAAGGGCACCCGATCCGTGTCAGAATGCAGGAAATGGGCCCCATGCTGCTGAGCAGGATCATGGATCTGACAGAGGCGCAGCTTGGTGCATTAAATATTATTTTCAGAGTTGCCGAAGACATGGAACTTGATATCATCGATCTGAAAGACCTTCAGGCAATGGCTGCCTATGTCGGTGAGCATTCAAAGGAATATACCGTTAAGTACGGAAATGTCACCAAGCAGAGCATCGGCGCAATTCAGAGGAAGCTTCTGACGCTTGAAACAGAAGGCGCCGGTCAGTTCTTCGGAATGCCGTCACTTAATATCGATGACTGGCTGGCAAGAGAAGGCGGAACAGGCATTATGAATATTATTGAATGTGCCGAATTGTTCAAGCATCCGACTCTGTATGCCACATTCCTCTACTGGATGCTGAATGAACTCTACAACAGGATGCCTGAAGTGGGAGATCTTTCACAGCCCAAGATCGTATTCTTCTTTGATGAGGCTCATCTGCTGTTTGACGGTGCTTCAAAGCAGCTGCTTGAGAAAATTGAACAGACGGTTAAACTGATCCGTTCCAAGGGAGTCGGCGTCTTCTTCATTACGCAGACTCCGAATGATATCCCGAATTCCGTTCTCGGACAGCTTTCCAACAGAATCCAGCACAGTCTGCGTGCTTATACACCTGCGGAAATCAAGGCTACAAAGCTGGCTGCCCAGTCCTTCCGTGAGAATCCGGCATTTGACACCGCCGAAGTTATTACAAATATGAAGACCGGACAGGCTCTTGTTTCGGTGCTTGATGAAGACGGTGCGCCGACGATTGTAGAGAAGACCAAAATTCTTCCGCCGAAGTCCAGCATGAATATCGCTGATGAAAGTGCCGTGGAGAACTGCATCAAATATGACAATATCTACGGAAAGTATGAAAAGACGTTTGATCCTGAAAGTGCATATGAAGCGATGGACGACATAAGCCGTCAGGAGGAAGAGGCACGGCTGGCGGAGGAAGAAAAGAAGAGAATCGCCAAAGAAGAGGAGCGCAAGGCAAAAGAAGAAGCAAAACTCGCTGCCAAGATGGAAGCGCAGGCTGCCAAAGAGGCGGAAAGAAAAGAAAGGGAAAAGGCACAGTGGGCTGACAAGCTTGCCAGAAAAGCACAGAACAGGCTTGAAAATGAAGCGATTAACATCGGAATCAGGCAGGCCAGAAAGTTCCTGAAGAATTTCCTGAAATAATGCACAGACGATACGGGAAACCGTATCGTTTGCTTTCAAGGGTTAAAGTGCAGCGGAATGACAGCAGCCGCTGAAGTCAGCACATGTGCTGTCACTTGTGATAGAATCTATACTGAATCGAGGAACGAAATGAAAGTATATCTGAAGGAACTGCCGTCCGGCTCCGTATTTGACAATATCGAAGGTCTGCAGGATGCAGAGCTCACATTTGTGAGACTCTTCAAAAGCGCGAACCGTGTTGAAGTCGGTCTGCATGTCCCCAACATACTCTCGTACCAGGACTATCATGCATTTACGGATGCCATGCAGTCACTTCTGCCGAGCAGTGTGATTCCTTTTATTACTGCCGATCAGATCAGAATCAGGGAACCTGAACTGCTGAAATTCCTGGAGGATCTTTATGAGGAGGACAGCGGACAGGCTTTTCTGCGTTCTGCTTCGCTTCATCTGGATGCTGCCTCGAACCGTCTTGAATTCAGGTTTATGAACGCCGATGATGCCGGAAGAGCTTCCCGACTTCTTGCGGATACCGGAAAGTATCTTGCCCGCATCGGTTATCAGAATCTTGAACTGTCTGCCGGTGTAATGGAGATTGCCTCTCCCCGGGTGGAGGATGCGAAAGTTGAGCGCCCGGCACACGAACAGAACAGGCAGCCCGAAAAGAAGGAACGGAAGTTCCACAAGCAGAAAAAGGATGATTATCCCGTGATCAGTCTGAAGGATATCAGCGATCCGACGGAAAATATTCAGTTTGAAGGCCAGGTATTTGCATGCGATGAAGTCGTGGTAAAGTCAACGCAGAAACTGATCAAGTCTCTGTCAGTTTTTGACGGAACGGATGCAATGGCAGTCAAGTGCTTTGAAGGCCGCTATTTCGAACGTGAAGAACTTGATGCAGTGAAGCCGGGTCAGCGGGTAAAAGTATTCGGCAGCGTAATTTTTGATAATTACTCCAAGGACCTTGTGGTATCGGCAACGGCTCTCGAACTTCTTGATCCAGTAAAGGATGTAGATACAGCAAAAGAAAAACGCGTAGAGCTTCATGCCCATACGAACATGTCGGAAATGGACGGCGTGTGCGAAGGGGCCGAAATGGTTAAGTATGCATTCAATCTCGGCCATGACGGCATCTGCATTACGGATCACTGTGATGTTCAGTCCTTTGTAAAGGCATATAATACGGCGCAGTCTCTGAAAAAGGGGACGGACAGAAGTTTCAAGGTGGGTCTCGGCTGTGAGATGAACATGGTTGACGATCATCTGACGATTGTCAGAAATCCTGTCGATACCGATCTTCTGGAAGGAACGTATGTGTCCTTTGACCTTGAGACAACGGGTCTGTCATGCAAATATGATTCCATTATTGAATTCGGTGCGGTACGCGTTAAAAACAGTACTGTCACTGACAGAAAACAGATATTTATTAAACCGCCGATTCCGATTCCGGCATATATCACCCGCAAGACAAACATCACCAATGATATGGTGAAAAATGCCAGAACATTTGCCGAGGCTGCCGATGAAATCCTTGAATGGATCGGGGATGATATCCTGGTGGCACACAATGCGACGTTTGACTACTACTTTATGAATGAGGAACTTCGCAGAATCGGCAGAAAGCCATTGAAAAACCCCGTCATTGATACACTCGACATGGCGCGTGCCATTCTGAAGGAAAGACATTTCTACAGACTGGGAAACATTTCGAATTACTACCGGATCCAGTATGATGAGGAAGTTGCACACCGCGCAGACTATGATGCGGATGTTCTTTCTTCCGTGTTTATGTGTCTTCTGAAGGACGCAAGAAAAGCCGGGGCAAAAACCGTCCGGGACCTTCAGGACAAAATACAGGATGAGGATGCGTATAAAAAAGTAAGGCGCAGTCACATCATTGTGCTGTGCAGAAATCATGACGGCCTGAAGCGGCTGTATGAACTGGTTACGGAATCCAGCACAAAGACGCTGGCGGTGATGGGAAAATCAAGCGGAAAAGACGGTGCCGGCGCCGCAGCCGAACCGCGGATCCGCAGAAGTTCGGTTGACCTTGACCGTTCCAATATCCTGGTGGGAACGTCCTGTCTGAACAATGAAGTATGGGAACTCGGCTGCAACGGGGATGATGAAAGACTGGAAGAAGCCATGAAATGGTATGACTTTGTGGAACTGCAGCCTCCGGGAAACTATTCCACAAGCGTCGTGACAGGCTCCATTCCGTCCATGGACAGAGTCAGGGAAGTCCAGAAACGGATTATTGCCTGTGCCCGAAAACTCGGCAAACCGGTTGTTGCGGACAGTGACGCGCACTACTGCAGAAAAGATCAGAAGATCTTCCGTGATGTCTATATCATGTCACAGGGTGTCGGCGGTGTCGCACATCCGCTGTATATCCGGGATGAGCAGCTCCGCATGCGGACAAAGAATCCGGATCAGCATATCCGCCTGACACAGGAGATGACGGATGAATTTGATTATCTGAATGATGACAGTCTTGTGCATGAGATTGTTATAGAAAACCCGCATAAGATTTTTGACATGCTTGATGAAATCAGGCCGGTGCCGGCAGGAACATTCCCGCCGAGCATTGAAGGTTCCGACGACAAGCTGCGTGAAATCTGTCACAGGACGGAAAGGGAAATGTACGAGTTTGAGGGGAAAGTTCCCGAAATCGTCAGTACACGTCTTTCCGATGAGCTGGACAATATCATCAGAAACGGTTTCGGAGTGCATTACTATATCGCCCATCTGCTGGTAAAAAAGAGCAACAGTGACGGCTATGTCGTAGGATCGCGTGGTTCCGTCGGTTCTTCATTCACCGCAACCATGTCGGGAATTACCGAGGTCAATCCGCTGCCTCCCCACTATCTTTGCCCGCACTGTCACTACAGTGAATTCCTGCCGGACGGAGAATGCGCCGGAGGATTTGACCTGCCTGACAAAGTCTGCCCGCACTGCGGGACTGTCATGCGCGGCAACGGGCACAATATCCCGTTCCAGACGTTCCTCGGCTTCAACGCTGACAAAACACCTGATATTGACCTGAATTTCTCCAATGAATATCAGGCAAGGGCGCATGCCTTTATCAAGGAGGTCTTCGGAGAGACGCATGCCTTCCGTGCCGGAACAATCGGAACGGTTGCCGAGAAGACGGCCTACGGCTATGTTTCGGGATACTGTGAAAAAATGAATATCACAAACATGCGCCGGACAATGAAGGATTATCTGGCAAACGGATGCCAGAATGTCAAGAGAACCACCGGCCAGCATCCGGGCGGAATTATCATCATTCCGGAGAATTACACAGCCGAAGACTTTACGCCGGTGCAGTATCCGGCCAATGATCCGGAAAGTGAATGGAAAACAACGCATTACGACTTTCATGACATTCATGACAATGTTCTGAAGTTTGATATTCTCGGTCATGTCGATCCGACGGCCATGAGGCTGATGCAGAATATTGCGGACGTCAAGCCGCTTGACATTCCCATGAACGACCCGGAAACACTTTCGCTGTTTTACAGTGATGACGCACTGCACGCAGATCCCAGAATCTACAAAAAGGAAACCGGTGCGCTCGGCCTTCCTGAATTCGGAACGAAAACGACACGCGGCGTGCTTGAGGAAACAAGACCTCGGAAATTCTCGGATCTCGTGATTATTTCCGGCCTTTCCCACGGAACAGACGTATGGGCGGGCAACGCACAGGACCTGATCAGGCAGGGACATCCGATCGATGAAGTCATCGGATGCCGTGACGATATCATGACATATCTGATGCAGAAGGGGCTTGAGCCGATTGATGCCTTCCATATCATGGAAAAGGTCCGCAAGGGCAAGGGTGTCGACGAGAAGTTTGAAAAGAATATGATCGAACACAACGTGCCCGAATGGTATATTGATTCCTGCAAGAAGATCAAGTACATGTTCCCGAAGGCGCATGCCGTGGCTTATGTCATGATGGCTGTCAGGATTGCCTGGTACAAAGTCCATGAGCCGCTGCATTTCTATATCCAGTTCTTCACTCTCCGCTGTGACGCCTATGAAATTGAAACGATGTCGAAGGGAATCGAAGCGGTCAGGGACAGAATGGCGGATATCCAGGGACGCATGCAGAACAGGTTCTCCCTCAATCCTGTGTCGAACAAGGAAAAAGCTCTGTTTGATACTCTGGAAGTATGTGAGGAACTGTATGCCAGGGGTTTCAGGATCGGCAATGTCGATCTCTACAAATCAAAGGGAACCGAGTTCACTGTTGACCCGGATGACAGCAGATGCATTATTCCGCCGTTCATAGTAATCGACGGCCTCGGTGCAAACGTTGCCAGAAGTGTTGAGGAGGCAAGAAACAGAGCTGAGTTCCTTTCGGAGGAGGATATCCTGAAGCGGACACTGCTTTCCGATACGCTGCTCAGGAAGCTGAAGTCACTCGGATGCCTGCACGGTCTGCAGGAAAGAAATCAGATGTCTCTGTTCTGAAAAATTTTCAAAATTCACTTGCATGTGCAATATTTAGTTGCTATATTATTACCGAAACAAGGAGTGCGGAAAGCACTCCTTATATCTTGTTTTGGAGGATTATGGAAAATACCGGACGTTTGAAAGAACTGATTCAGACTGTGCTGGATGAGTGCGGCGTACTGCTGTACGAAATCAGATGGACAGGCGGAAAGGAAAAAACACTGGAAGTATCCATCATGAAGGAAGACGGATCGATGGATCTCGACACATGTGCTTCGGTAAGTGAAAAACTGTCGGAGGCGCTGGATGAATCTGATGTGATCAGAGACGCATATGTACTTGACGTATGTTCGCCGGGAGCGGAGCGCGAGATCAGGGATATCAATGAACTGAAGAAGATGGATCAGCCATATGTTCTGGTCAGACTCGCACATCCTTACCGGAAGATGCAGGAGATCACAGGAACGGTATTATCATTTGAAGACGGTATCATCAGAATTGAATACCGTGACAAAGCAGCTGTAAGAACTGCTGAGATCAGCAGTGATGAAATAACATTTGCCAGACTCGCAGTGAAATTTTAAAGGAGAAAATAGTAATTATCATGGAGCTGAAGTACAAAGAGATGATTAAAGCGCTGAACGCCATTGAAGACGAGCGCAGAATTCCCGAGGAAGTAGTAATTGAAGCCCTCAAGGAAGCAATGGCCAAAGCGTATAAAAAGGATGCAGAACTTTCCGATATCAATGTTGAGGCAGAGATCAATGAGAAGAAACAGACGATTGATATCTATCAGCTTTACAACGTTGTCGAAAACGTTGAGGACGACGAGCTTGAAATGGACCTGGAAGAAGCCAGAAAGTGGAAGAGAGATGCATGCCTGAACGACGTTGTCAGAAGACAGGTTGAAATCACCACCATGTCCAGAGCGGCTGCCACACTGGCCCGCAATGTAATGAGGCAGAAAATCAGAGAAGCTGAAAAAGTGGCTGTATATGATGCGTATATCGATCAGCTGTATGAAATGGTGATCGGTGTTGTTGAGTCGGTCAAGGACAAGTTTGCTCTGATCAATCTCGGCAAAACCACTGCGCTGATGCCCAAGTCCGCGCAGATTCCGGGTGAAAGACTTACCGAGGGACAGAGAATCCGCGTTGTCATTACAGAAGTCAACAAGGATACCAAAGGATCACAGGTACTCGTTTCCCGTGCCGATCCGATGCTTGTAAAGCGTCTGTTTGAAAAGGAAGTTCCGGAGATTTCCAACGGTGTTGTTGAAATCAAGGCAATTGCCCGTGAAGCCGGCGAACGTACCAAGATGGCGGTTGTCAGCTACAATCCGGAAGTTGATCCGATCGGTGCCTGCATCGGTCAGCGCGGCGGACGTGTTCAGGAAATTATTGAAGAGCTCCACGGGGAAAAGATTGATATTTTCCAGTGGAATGATGATATTACGATGCTTGTGAAGAATGCATTCGCTCCCGCGGAAGTGGACGCAGTGCTTCCCGGCGACGACGACAAGAGTCTGTTTGTGATTGTCGATGAGGACCAGCTTTCTCTTGCAATCGGAAAACGCGGCAAGAATGCCCGTCTGGCCGTCAAGCTGACAAACAGAAAGATTGACATCAAAACAAAGAGCGAACTTGCTGAAATGGGCAAGGATTATGATGCGCTTGTCAGGGAAGCCGAGGAAAGAAGAGCGATCCAGAAGGCTGAGCGTGAAAGAAGAGAAGCTGAGCGTCTTGAAGCAAAGGCACGCGAAGAGGAAGAGAACAGAAAAGCTGCCAGCGGACTGCTTGAAGCCCGCAGAAGAGCAAGCGAAGCTGTCGCTGCCGCTATTGCTTCAGAGGATGTGATTCCTGAAGAAATGCAGGAGATTATGTCCGACAAGATCCGCTTTGATATTGCCAACGAACCTGAACAGGAGAAGGAGGAACCTGCAGCTGCAGCAGCTGAGGAAGCTCCGGAAGAAGAGATTGAAGCAGCTGCTGAAATCGCTGAGGAACCTGAAGCAGAGATGCCCGAAGAACCTGAAGAAGAACCGGCTGAAGAACCTGAAGAAGAACCGGCTGAAGAACCTGACGAGGAGCCTGAGGAAGTACAGCAGGAGGAAGAACCTGCACCGGTTAAGACGGAACAGCCCAAACCGGCAAGAAAGAAGGTTGACCTCGAGGAAATCGCAAGCCAGAACACATATGTTTCCGTATTCGAAAAGCTTGCGGATACATCAAAGCCGAAACAGCAGACACCTTCCAGAAAGAAGAAAAAGAAGGATGAAGACACCTTCAAGGTCAGAAACAAGGTTCTGGAACAGCAGCTTGCCAAGAACATCAGTGTTGATATCAAGCCTGTATATACTGAGGGGGAACTCGAGGAAAGCGAAAGACAGCAGGGGGAAGAGGAAGAAGCCCAGTACGATATCGACTATGATGAATATGAAGATTACTACGACGAGGACTGATCATCCATGCCGAAAAAGATCCCGATGAGAAAATGTGTCGCTACCGGCGAACAGCTTCCGAAAAAGGAACTTCTGCGGATCGTGCGCACACCGGAGGGAGAGGTAAAAGCTGATCTCACCGGCAGAGCAAACGGCAGAGGTGCTTATCTGAAGAAAGATCCGGAAGCGGCTGCCAGAGCCAGAAAAACCGGTGCTCTGTCCAGAGCGCTTGAAGTAAAAATCCCCGATGAATTCTGGGATGAACTGAATCAGATTCTTTCATGATCGAATAATAAAGAAAAGAGGCGATGTCTTAAAAAACAGTCTGCAAAGGAGAGAAGTTCTCCTGCAAGTAAAGGAGGTCAATGAATGCAGAAAAAGAATAACAATAAACCGGGTTCCGGAAAGAAGCCGCGCAGTTCCGGCCGGAAGAATTTCAATAACAACAGGCAGCAGTTTACTCCGTCTTTCAAAAAGACGCCTGATATTCATGAAATTGAATACAGTGACGGAATTACCGTAGGCCAGCTTGCCAAAAAATGCGGAAGAAATTCCAGTGATATTATCAAGGTACTCTTCATGCAGGGCAAAGCTGTTACGATTAACAGCGAGCTCGATGATGATTTAGTTGAGACAGTGTGTCTTGAGTATGATATTGAACCGAAAAAGGTAAAGCCGAAAGATGAAGATTCCCTGGAAGACGATGTGGCTGATGATCCTTCACAGCTGGTGGAGCGTCCGCCGATCGTCACTATCATGGGACATGTTGACCACGGCAAAACAACGCTGCTTGATACAATCAGAAGAACCAAGGTCGCTGCCGGCGAAGCAGGCGGCATTACCCAGGCCATCGGTGCATATCAGGTATCAATCAAGGGCCGCAAGATTTCCTTCCTTGATACACCGGGACATGAAGCTTTCACGGCTATGCGTGCCAGAGGTGCTTCGGTTACCGATATTGCAGTTATCGTAGTAGCTGCAGATGACGGTGTCATGCCGCAGACAAGGGAGGCGGTTGACCACGCCAAAGCCGCCAACGTTCCGATGATCGTAGCGGTAAACAAAATGGACAGACCCGACGCAAATCCGGACCGTGTCATGAATGAAATGAGCGAACTCGGAATTATGCCTGAGGAATGGGGCGGAGACACGATCTTTGTTCCGATTTCCGCAAAGAAGGGCACAGGCGTCGAAGACCTTCTTGAAACGATCGTAACAGTCGCAGACGTAAAGGAATTAAAGGCAAATCCCAACCGCCTGGCTACAGGTACCGTAATTGAAGCAAAGCTTGACAAGGGCAGAGGTCCTGTTGCGACGCTTCTGATTCAGAACGGCACACTGAAGCAGGGAGATCCCGTTGTTGTGGGAACCTGTTTCGGCAAGGTCAGAAAGATGACCGATGAAGACGGCAGGGAACTGAAAAAGGCAGGACCTGCCAGACCGTGTGAAATTATCGGTCTGAATGATGTCCCTGAAGCAGGCGACGTGTTCAAGGCATTTGACAGCGAAAAGGAAGCGCGTGCCGTTGCCGACCGCAGAAACAGAAGAAAAATCGAAGCTTCCAGAAGAAAAACAGCTGCTGTTTCCCTGGAGGATCTCTCCAAGGAAATTGAAGCCGGTGAGATTCAGGAAATTCCTATTATCATCAAGGCTGACGTGCAGGGTTCTGCCGAAGCAGTGAAGTCATCACTGGAGAAACTTGATGTCAAAGGCGTCAAGATCAATGTCATTCACAGCACTGCCGGTGCAATCAATGACAACGATATTATGCTTGCAAATGCATCCAAGGCCATGATCATCGGTTTCAATGTCAGACCTGATGCAAACATCAGAAAGAAAGCCGAAGAAAACGGTGTATCAATCCGCCTGCACAATATCATTTACAAAGCAACCGAGGAAATGGAAAATGCCATGAAGGGCATGCTTGCGCCGGTATATACCGAAGTGATTGTCGGTGAAGCAGAAATCCGTGAAACATATAAAGTTTCCAGAATCGGAACAATCGGCGGATGCATGGTGACATCAGGCAAGCTGATCGCGCACTGCGGCATCAGGCTGATCCGTGACGGTATTGTTGTATATGAAGGCAAGCTTGGGTCACTGAGAAGATTCAAGGATGATGTCAAGGAAGTCTCGCAGGGATATGAGTGCGGCATTACGATTGAAAACTACAATGACATCAAGATCGGAGACAGGCTTGAGGCATTCCAGGAACAGGAAGTCAGGCAGGAGGTCTGATCTATGGGATCCAGCATTAAACAGAAGCGTCTCGAGGGAATTATCCGCAAGAACGTAACGGAAATCATCCAGTTTGATATGAAGGATCCGAACGTATCACTCGCTACAATAACGGATGTACGTGTTTCCAATGACCACAGCTATGCAACGATTTATGTAACGTTTATGGGAAAAGGATCCCATACTGCAGGGCTGAAGGCACTGGAAAAGGGAAAGGGATTTATCAGGTCCCAGCTCGCGCAGCGTCTGGATGTCAGGCGCTGTCCGGATCTGATCTTCAAAATGGACAAGGCATATGAATACGGCCGCCATATTGACGATATTATTGAACAGATTCACGCTTCCGAAGGCACTGAGGAGAATAAAGACGATGAAAATACCGGAGAATAGTCTCCGGTATTTCTTTTTTATCGCTCGGTTTTCAGTCTTTAAGATATGACTGAAGTTCAGCGATAATCTGCTTTCTTAAGTCATCCTTCATAAATGCGGCATTGGCTGAATTGATATTCATGCAGATCAGATCATTCATTGTGAATCCCATCTCGTTCAGGCAGTGATCATATTCATCGTCAAGCGTTACCCTTGCCATTGCCATATTGTCGGTATTGATGGTTACCGGAATGCCCATCTGCAGAAGATTTTTGGCGGGATGCATGGCATAGCTTTCCCTGGTCCGGCACTGGACGTTGCTGGTAGGGCATATTTCCAGGAATATTCCTTTTTCTGCAGCCTTTCTGACAAGTTCGGGATTTTCGTATATATGATGACCGTGCCCGATGCGTGAGACTCCGAAACCGATGGCATCGCGTACGGTACGCCAGTCCTGCGAATCGCCGGCATGACATGTCAGATTCAGCCCGTATTCGCGTGCTTTTTCAAACAGCGGCGCAAAATTGGCAAGCGGGACAATTCCCTCGGCTCCGGCAAGATCAAGCGCAACAACGCCGTCATCGCTGAAATATCTGCGGCAGACTTCAACAGTTTCCATATTTGCGTCCCAGTTTGCAGTTTCGGGTCCGACGCACATCATGCAGGTAATCAGGTTCACATGAATGCCGGGATTCTTTTTCAGTCCTGATGCGCGTCCTTTCAGAACAGCCTCCACAGCGTCGGACTGGCTGAGCTGTCCGGCAGTATGAAGCTGGGGTGCAAAGCGGATTTCGGCATATCTGACACCGTATCCTGCAAGATCGCAGATCAGTTCCTCGGTGATCACGGAAAGAGAATCTGCATCCTGAAGAACCTGTGTGGGTCCGTCAAACATCTTAAGATATTCATTTACACTTTCGGCGCCGGAGCAGTCATACAGAAATTTTCTGTATCCCTCCAGCGTTCCGCCGGGAAGGGTGATTCCTCTTTCCCGGGCAAGGCGGTACAGCGTTTCAGTGCGGAAAGAGCCGTCAAGATGAAGGTGAAGGTCAATTTTCGGGAAATGATAATTAGTCACAAATTCTGCCTCCTTGAATTTTATGTATATTTAGATTATCACAAAATCACTTATAATTAGTTTCAGAAAGAAGGATTGTCAATGTTAGCAAAGGAAATTACAATTCGCTCCAAAAGAAATACGGAAATACCTGTTACGGTTGTCGACTGCTGCATGAATCCGTGCGGACTGATTATTTTTGCGCACGGTTTCAAAGCCAACCGGACGGAAGACGGCAGGTTCCTGAAAGTTGCCGAGGCATTAAGTCAGAACGGCTTCAGCAGTATTATGATGGGATTCCCGGGATGTGATGTATCGGAGGAAGATTTTTTCTCATATACGCTGGAAAACTGTCTCGATGATATAGACAGCTGTGTTGAATATATGAAGACTCACTTTCAGATTAATGACAGAATCGGCATGATCGGCTACAGCATGGGCGGCAGACTGACGTGCCTGTATATTAATGAGCATCCGGAAGTAAAATGCATCGGGATCTGGGCAGGTGCCTGCTATGAAGGGTTCAACAACCAGGAAAGATTCCTCGGTGTGCCTCTTGAAGATATGAGGAAGGAAGCCGAAGAAAACGGATTTATTAGCTTCCACAATATCTTTGATGACACCTGGGTGAAAATGAACAGCATGCTGCTGGATAATATGGAGTCTATGTCGCCGACGGAGGGACTGGCAAAGTATCAGGGCTGTGCTGTCATTGTGCACGGCACCAATGACAAAACTGTCCCCCTGGATACAGCATTCCAGATTGAGAAGCTGCTTGAAAATGCAAAGAAAAAGGAACTTGTGCTCGTTGACGACGCTGATCACGGATTCGGTGCATGGGATGAAAGACCGGAGTTTTCACAGGAACTGACTGATCAGACAATAAAATTCTTCAGGGAGAATCTTTAATGAAACTGACGCCGCAGACGTATGAACACTACCTGATGAAAACATATGCCGCATGGCTGGGCAAAATCATCGGCGTAAGACTCGGGGCACCGGTGGAAAACTGGAGTCATGAACAGATTGTCAGTACATACGGCGACAGGGAAGGATACCTTGTTGATTATGATATTTTTGCGGCTGATGATGATATAAACGGACCGTTGTTTTTCGTACGTGCACTGCTGGACAAAACAGAAATTACCGCTGAGGATATCGGAAATGCATTTCTGAACTACATCCCCGAATATCACGGTTTCTTCTGGTGGGGCGGCGTCGGTGTCTCGACAGAACACACGGCATATGAAAATCTGAAAAACGGAATCAGGGCACCTGCGTCAGGCAGTGCCCTGACCAACGGACACACCATGGCCGAACAGATCGGCGGTCAGATATTCAGCGACTGCTGGGGATATGTATCCGGATATGATACGGCACGTGCGGCAGGGCTGGCGGAAATGGCTTCTTCGGTTACGCATGACGGCAACGGCATCCAGGGCGGCATTTTTGTTGCGGCTGCCATAAGCAGTGCATATACCGAAACAGATATTTATACCGTACTTGACAGGGCACTGGAATGTCTTGATCCGGACATGGAATATGCACGGGTATGCAGGGATATCATCAGGTTCTATCATGAGAATCCCGATGATCAGAATGCCTGCTTTGAATATATCAGGAACACATACGGCTATGACAGGTATCCCGGTGTGTGCCATATCATTCCGAATACAGCCATAATGATCATGGCAATGTGCTACGGACGCGGTGATTTCACGAAGACACTGACGATGCTCAACCGGTGCGGATGGGATACCGACTGTACCTGCGGAAATGTCGGATCAATCATGGGGGCACTTGTTGGTCTTCAGGGAATCAGCAGTTCATGGATCCTTCCGGTCAATGATATGATCAATGCTTCATCATGTATCGGCTGCCTCAATATCGCTTCTGTTTCCGATACAGCAAAGATGTTTGCGGATATTGCCATGAAACTGGCAGGATATGAACCTCCGGAGATTCCCTGTTTTCATCTTCCGTACGGAACAAAGGGATTCCGCGGGGCAGTGTGCACGGTTGAGGATGATGCCCTCCGTGTGCAGGGAAGTGACGTATACAGATATACATATTATCTGGCTGATCAGATTTATGATGCCAGGTACGATCCGGAATTTTCACCAACGGTCATGCCCGGTGACACGCTGTTTTTTGAAGTCAGCAGTCCGGAATCCCAGAAGATCCGGATCTATGTGCGTGACTGTGAGGGAAATGAATATGAAGGCATGCCTGAGGATGTAAAGGAACGGACGGTTCTTTCTTTCCGGATTCCTTCAAAAATCAATATGACCGTCAACCTCTGCGGCATCAGAAGTGAATCATCGTTTGTCATCCATGATTTCCGCTGTGAACATCATCCGGATGCGGAATACAGTTTCGCTGACTATCCGGCTGATGAATACGGTCCGCGTTATGAAGGGGACTGCATGCATAATATCAGGGGGTTCGTCAAGCATTCCGGCAGCTGGAATATCGAAAACGGCGCTCTGACCTGCAGAGGAAGCGGAATGATCAGTACCGGAGTCCTCGGTTCACGCTATGAGGAAATCGTATGGGAATTTATGCCGGATAAGTGCGGGACAGTATCCCTGATCTTCAATATGACAGGATTTCAGCACTATAATGCAGTAATACTGAAAGAAAATTTCATTGAAGTGGTACGCGTGAATGTAAATTTTCAGACCGTAAATAAATTCGAAAACGATTTCAGACTGAATTCAAAAACTTCATTGAAAGTAAAATACATCAATGATAAAATTCATTTGTTTACAGAAGGCAGGGATCTGGAATGTGATATCCGTGATTCACTGCATGATTTGGTTGGCTTTGCCGTCACTGACGGTGAGGCAAACAATTATGGTTTAAAACTGATCAGCAGTTTTAAATATAACTCAGGAGGAGAGATTAAATGAAAAAGGCATTAAATTACATGTTAGTCGCCGGACTTGCTCTTTCCATGGCTGCCTGCGGATCTTCAGGAGCTGCAGCAACCACCGAATCAGCAAAACCCGCAGAAGCGGCTGCTGAATCCGCAGGAGAAGAAGCTAAGGTTACAAAGATTGCCGTACTGCTTCCCCACACAGGTGACCAGTCCTATTTCGACACACTGGCTACTGCCGCAAAAGAAGTGAATGACGAAGACAATAACATCACAGTTGAACTTTTCGAATGTGACCCTGACGGAGCTGCTGAAGAATCCAACTGGATGAACTGGTTTGACAATGTCTGCGAAGACGGCGAATATGATCTTGTTGTTTCCGGAAACAACACTTACGAAGGCTTCCTTTACAAGGCTGCTGAAAAGTATCCTGATCAGAAGTTCTACAACTTTGACTATTCCGCACTTCCCGAGGGCGGAGTTCCTTCCAACCTCTATGCGGTTAACTGGGCTCTTGACGACCTCGGATATGTTGTAGGTGCGCTTTCTGCTGCTATGACAAAGACAGGAACTGTCGGTGTCGTTGTCGGTATGGACAACCAGGCTATGAACCAGTTCATCGGCGGTTATGTTCAGGTTCTTACTGAAAACGATGTCAAGTACTGTGTATCCTATCCGGGTTCCTTCTCAGATACAGCAAAGGGTAAGGAAGTTACCGAACAGATGATCTCCAAGGGCGCTGACGTTATCTGGCAGGTTGCCGGCGGTCTCGGAAACGGCGTTATCGAAGCATGCGCAGGTCATGACGATGTATGGTGCATCGGCGTTGACCAGGACCAGTATCTGCAGTTCAAAGATACAAATCCTGAATGGGCTAACACAATCCTCACATCTGCTCTCAAGAATACAAACGTTGCATTCAAGGCTGTATGCCAGATGGTTGTTGACGGAACATTCGATCAGAAGATGGGAACAGCTGAAGCCTGGGGTATTTCCCTCAACGGTGTAGGTCTTGCCGAGAATGATTACTATCTCGCTAACTGCCCTGAAGAAGTAAGAGCTCAGGTAGCTGATATTCTTGCAAAGGTTACTGCAGGAGAAGTCGATGTCGTAGATACACTCGAAATGAAGGACTACGATGCTGAATGGCCTCCTATTCTGAACGCAAACAGAGTTAACTAATTTAACCTGAGTAAGTTTTAATGAGTTATGCTCTATTGTTTTAATAGAGCATAACTCTATTTTTATAAATGAAAGGGAGATCACTATGGGAGAGACCATCTTAAAACTGGATAAGGTCACGAAAGTCTATCCTAACGGTACGGTAGCCAATCGTGACATTAACATGGAATTCGAAAAAGGTGAGATTCATTCCATTGTAGGTGAAAACGGTGCCGGAAAATCAACGCTGATGAAAATGATTTTCGGTATAGAATCGCCTTCAAGCGGAACAATCACCTATAAGGGGGAAGAGGTCCATTTTGCAAGTTCACTTGATGCGATCAAGGCAGGTATCGGAATGGTGCATCAGCACTTTATGCTGATTCCGTCATTCAGTGTCGTTGATAATATCATTCTGGGTGATGAACCTAAAAATGGTATTTTCCTTGACCGCAGGGAAGCTGTCAGAAAAACACAGGAAGTTTCTGACAGATACAATTTTGAACTTGATGTAACCGAAAAAGTATCTGCACTGTCTGTTGCGAAAAAGCAGAAGGTTGAAATTCTGAAAACTCTTTACCGTGATGCAGAACTCATTATTCTTGATGAACCGACGTCAGTTCTGACTCCGCAGGAAACCGAGAAGCTTTTTGAACAGCTTCGCTCATTCAAAAAACAGGGACATACAATTCTCTTTATTTCCCATAAGCTGGAAGAAGTCAAGCAGATCTCCGACCGTATTTCTGTTATCAGAAACGGCGTCAGCAAAGGTACTTACCGGAATGATGAGCTGACAATGGAGCAGCTGACCAACCTGATTATCGGACGTGACCTGGAAAGCGATATCGACAGATATAAAACTCATGAGGACTTCCATAACGAAAAGGCTGCCGTCATTGAGGATCTCTGTCTGGAACGCAACGGCAAACCCGTGCTGGATCATGTGTCTCTTGCTGTCAAGAAGGGTGAAATCCTCGGCATTGCAGGTGTAGAAGGAAACGGACAGCTGGATCTTGTCAGATGCATTACCGGTCTTGAAAAGACAAAGTATGAAGGAAAGATCATGATCTGCGACACTGATACATCAGGAATGAATATCAAAGGACGCAGGGATCTCGGTATGGCATACATCCCGGAAGACCGTATGGGTGACGGTATTGCCGGTCCTCTGCCGATCAGTGACAACATGATTTCAACATACTATACAAGAGATGATATCAATACAAAGCTCTTCATGGACAACAGGGCAATCGACAGAATTTCCAATGAACTGATTGATACGTTTGCCGTAAAGACGGAAAGCAATAAAACATCAGTTGATTCACTGTCCGGCGGTAATATTCAGAAGGTCGTAGTTGCCAGAGAATACAACACCCGCCCGAAATTCATGATTGCCGAACAGCCTACGCACGGCATCGATATCGGAAGCGCTGAATTTGTTCATCATAAACTAATTGAGCTGCGCAATTCCGGCGTCGGCATTCTCCTTGTCTCCGCCGATCTGAATGAAGTTATGGACCTGTCAGACAGAATCATTGTCATGTTTGACGGACAGATTGCCGGTTACTTCAAGAATGCCAGAAACGTTACGGATCAGGAACTCGGCATGTTCATGCTTGGCGCCAGCCATCAGACGCCTGAGGAAATCGGAGGTGCATTAAATGACTGAGAAAAAACAGAAGATCAATCTTTCGATCACAAACCCGAAGGTGTTTGAAGTTGTCAAGATGGTCATCTCCATTCTGATCGCTCTTGCAATAACCCTTGTGATCCTCTTCATGATCTCGGATAACCCTGTGAGGGCAATCGTTACCATTCTTACCGGACCGCTTACCAAGAGAAGATATATCGGATCAGTTATTGAAAGCTTTATCCCTTATGCATTCTCCGGTCTGGCTGCCGGTGTTCTGTTCAAATCCGGCGCATTCAACCTCGGCGGCGAAGGAATATTCATCATTTCAGGTGTTTCCATTGCGGCAGTGGCATGCAATCAGCTGACAACAAGCGGTGTTCTGCACCCGATTCTGTGCTTCCTTGCTGCTATAGTCACCGGCGGAATTCTGATGATCATACCTTCCTTCCTGAAGGCCAAATTCGGAACAAACGAAATGGTTGTCTCACTGATGCTGAATTCGATTTATTCGGGTGTTGCAATGTTCATCATCCGTAAGTTCCTGCTTACGACAACCACTTCAACAATCGGATCAAGAGATTATTTCAAAACAGCCAAAATCGGATATATTTTTGAGCCGCTCAGAATTTCTCCGTGTCTGATCCTGCTGATCATTACCACAATCGTAATGTATCTGATTATGTTCAAATCCCGTCTCGGCTATCAGATCAGACTTGCCGGAACAAATCCGAAGTTTGCAGAATATTCCGGTATCAGCGCATTCAAGCTTTCAATCGTAACAGCTGTAATCGCAGGCATTCTCTGCGGAATGGGTGCATCCTGCCAGCTGCTGACACAGACATCATTCTATCTTCCGGAGCAGTCACTTGTAGGCATCGGTTTCTCCGGTATGCTTCTGTCAATGCTCGGGCGCAACAATCCGATCGGTATTGTAGTTGCAGCATTTTTGATTAAATATCTTGAACAGGGAACAAGTATTCTGTACTTCGTCGACAGAGCTGTTCCTTCAGAGATCGTAGCTATCGTTGAAGGTATCGTCATTCTTCTGATCTCTTCCCAGTACTTCTTAAGAGGATTCAGAGAAAAGAAGCTGTTAAAGGAGGGCTTGGAAAAAGATGCAAAGTAGTTTATTTTCATTAAGTTTCCTGGTAACTGTCGTTCGTCTTGCGACTCCGATTCTGTTCGCGGCCATAGCTTCGTTTATTGCTGCGAGCACAGGCATCGTCAACATCGCGATTGAATCAATCATGACATTCGGCGCACTGGCGGGGATTCTCGGAAGTTATCTGACGCAGAATGCCTGGGCAGGTATGCTGATCGGTCTGGTTGTGGGAATCTGCACGGCTCTTCTGATTGCGCTGTTCTCCATGCGTCTCGGTGCGAGCCCGATTCTGATCGGTATTGCGCTTAACACGTTTGCTGATTCACTTGCGATCTTCGTACTTTATCAGCTGGCCGGTGAGAAGGGAACAAGTGCATCTCTTCCGACACCGACACTGGGCGTGCTGAATATTCCGGTAATTAAGGATATTCCGATTCTGGGACAGCTTCTGTCGGGACATTACATCCTGACGTATGTCTGCTGGATTGTTCTTATCCTTCTCTTCATTCTGATTTACAAGACACCGCTCGGCATGAGAATGAGAGCATGCGGCCTGAATGCAAATGCAGCCAGAACAGCAGGTATCAATGTTGAAAGACTTCAGGTTTTCTCACTTGTACTTTCCGGTTTGTTCGCTGCACTGGGCGGCATGTACCTGTCACTGAATTACCTGCGCATCTTCTCCAAGAGCATGGTCGCCGGTCAGGGCTGGATGGGCATCGCAGCCAACGGAATTGCCAGCGGAAACTATGGCGTACTGCTTCTTTCTGCTGTAATATTTGCGGCATTCCGTGCAGTATCCATTATCTTCAGCTCCTCAACGGTATTCCCGGTGGACCTGGTAAGTGCGATCCCGTATTTTGCCGTATTCTGCTTTGTGACAATTGCCTCTGTGATTAACTATTACCGTATCAAGAGCGGTAAAGTTGAAGAGCAGTGATGCGTAAAATTATTATTGATTGTGATCCTGGCCATGATGATATCATGGCCATACTTCTGGCCCTTGCACATAATGAAGAATTTGAGATTCTCGGGATCACAACAGTTGCGGGCAACCAGACTCTTGATAAAGTTACGGCAAACATACTCAAAGTTGAAGACTGGCTGGGAATTGATATTCCGGTATACAAAGGATATGATGCACCTCTGATCCGCAGGCCGGAACCTCAGCCGATTGCACACGGTGAGTCGGGAATGGACGGTCCGGTACTGCCGGATCCTGTTTCAGAACCACAGAAACTGCATGCCCTTGAATTTATGAAGCAGGCAGTTTCCGAAAATGACAAAGTAACAATTGTTGCTCTTGCACCTCTGACAAATATTGCGCTTTTTCTTAAGACATGGCCGGAACTCCGCAGAAAAATCGATTGTATTGCACTGATGGGCGGTTCGGTTTACGGCGGCAATATTCAGAAGAAATCTGAGTTCAATATTTACCATGATCCTGAAGCTGCAAAAATCGTTTTTGATTCCGGTGTCCGGATTATTATGGCAGGTCTTGAAGTCTGTTATGCAGGCAGTATCCTTCTGAAGGAAGCGGAAGAGTTTAAAAACGGCGGTAAAGTATCAAAGCTCTGCTATGATCTGATGCAGTTTTACGGGCTGTATGCTGTCAACAGAGGATGGGACAGAACAGCAGTCTTCGATATCACGCCGGTTGTATATCTGCTGAAACCCGAGCTGTTTGAAGCGGAGGAAATGGATGTCGATATCGAGCTGGACGGGGAGTATACGCGCGGCATGACCGTCTGCACGTCACCTGCGGAACATCCTAAAACTGTTCTTCTGAATACCGACAGAGAAGCTTTCATCAGTGTATTTCTGGAAGCTCTTGACCTGCTGGACAAGCGCTACGTATGAGCCTGAAACCCGGTTAGCGCCGGGTTTTTTGTTTGGACAGAAAAGAAAAATCAATCTGAATCATTTTGTAATTCATCTGTGTTATGCTGTTTGCTATAACTTTTATCTATATCTGAGGGATAAAAAAGGGGAATAATCTCACTTCTAGTTCATGAATTATAATGAAAATGATGTAGTGTAATTCATATATGATTTGTCTATGAGGATAATCCGGGAGGTGACGGGTAAATGCAGCTTCAGCAGTTAGAATACTTTGTTATGATAGCGGATACCGGAAGTCTCAACAGAGCAGCTGAAAAACTGTTTCTGACACAGCCTAGTCTTTCCAAGGCAATAGCTAATCTGGAAGAAGAACTTAATGTTCAGGTTTTTGTCCGCTCCAAAACAGGTGTGGAACTGACCGAGGAAGGACGCAAGCTGTATCATTACGCCAAAGCCATTCTGGAAAGGACAGAACTGATTTACCGGATCGGGCAGAATGAGAGTGAAATGCCCGGCCTTGTTACAGTATCATCTTATCCGATCATTTCCATGGGGAACTGGGCTGCAGAGTATTACAATACGCATTCGGATCCTTATGTGCTTATCAATCTCAGAGAATGCAGAACAATGCAGCTGATGGAGAATATTGAAAACGGGATTTCCGAAATCGGTTTTATGATGTTCAACCATGCCCAGCATAAAGAGGTAACCTACACGCTGCGGACAAAGAAGCTTGAATTTCATGAACTGGGCTTTGATACGTGGTATGTCAATCTTGGGCCGGCGCATCCGCTTTACAACCGAAAAGAAATTGAAATCCGTGAGATGCTTGATTATCCGTTTATCCGTTTTCAGGATGATTATTTTTCCAATCTGACATTCTTCCTTGATATCGACGGAATTAAATTAAACAGTTTTAAGAGAGTACTTCATGTTAATGATACAGCGGCAATTATTTCGATTCTGCGGAATACAGACGCGTTCCGTTTCGGGGTTGGGCTGTCGTCGGAAGATTTTGAAGCTTACGGAATCAGAACGATTCCGATACGAAATTGTCAGGTCCGGATTCATGTCGGATGGGTTGAGCAGAAGAAGATCGTGCACACGCCGTGCGCGCAGGATTTTATCAATCTGATTGAAGAAAAATGCAGCAATCTGATGAAAGAATAAGGAGAACGGAAGATGGAAGCAAAGAAGCAGATTCATGAATGGGTTGAAGCACACTGCGAGGAAATGACGGAATGCTGGAAAACACTTGTCAATACACCGAGTCATGTTTCCAGACGGAATGAAGGCGAAGTATTATGTGCAAAGCTGAAGGAAATCTTCGATGAACTGGGCTTTGAAACTGAGGTTGTGGAATCATGTCCGAATAATTCGCCGACTCTGACCGGCATCTGGGGAAAGGAAAGACCCGGCAAGCCGGTTCTGTTCTCCGGTCACTACGATACGGTTGACCTGAAGGCAGATCTGCCTTTCCGCTATGATGAGGAAGGGCATGTCCGCGGCCTTGGTTCACTGGATATGAAGGGCGGCATTGCAATTACGATTCAGGTGATCAGATGTCTGCAGGCGATGGGATGGAATGAGCGTCCTGTAAAGATTTTATTTGCCGGTGATGAAGAAATCGGTCACCGCGGCGGTCTTGCCGGACAGACGATTCGTGACTTTTCCAAAGGCTGTCTGTGTGCCTTTAATATGGAAACAGGCCTGATCAGCAATGATATCTGTGTTGCCCGCAAAGGTGCGGCATTTGCCAGGATTACGACAAACGGTGTTGCGTCTCATTCGGGAAATGCATTTACAGCCGGCCGGAATGCGATTGCCGAGCTTGCCTATAAAATCCCGAAGATTCAGGCTCTGACCGATCTTTCAAGCGGAACGACGGTCTCAAGCAATATGATTCAGGGAGGCACGGTAATCAACAGTGTTCCCGGAAGCTGCTTCCTCACTGTGGACATCCGTTATCAGAAACTGAGCGAACGCGAAAGAGTCATGAAGGAAATGGGTCATATTACGGAAGAAACAGTCATCGGCGGATGCAGTTCGGAAATGAGCTTTGATGAATATATGCCGCCGTTTGAGAAAACCGCCGAAGTTGTCAGACTGGCTTCCTTTGTATCGCAGGTTTCGGAAGACTGCGGTTTCGGAACAATGGGACAGAAGGAACTCGGCGGCGGATCCGACGCTTCTCATATCGGAATGGCAGGAGTACCGGTAATTTGTTCCATGGGTGTCTGCGGCGAATTCAATCATACCGAAAGAGAGTATGCTCTGCCTCAGACGCTGTTCAGCAGAACCGAACTGCTGGCAAATGTTGTCTGCAGGGCAAAAGAATTTGAACAATAAAAAATCAGAATATAAAAAAAGTTATGGCAGTGTTATAGATAACGGTAATTATTCACACTGCCTTTTTTATGCAAAAATGAACTCAGATGATATTAAAAATCATTTGAATCCGGTACTAAGCGCATGTCCGTCCCACTCTCCCTGCTGCAGGATTTACACCCTGCGGCGTTCGGGCATCGCTTCAGATAAAGGAGGCTGTAGATGAAGGAAGTTTACAGTGAGATCAAGGCATACATCGACGCAAACCGTTCTGAGATGCTGGGACTATGGGAACATATCGTAAACACTGAAAGCGGTTCCCGCCAGATCGAAGGTGTCAACCGTGTCGGCTACATTCTGCAGGACTGGATGGAAGCGGCAGGAATCAGGACACGTTTTGTTGAGATGGAAAATGCCGGAAACGTTCTGATCGGTGAATGGAATTATGAAGGCAACGAAGACAAGAAACCGTTTGTGATCGTCGGTCACATGGATACGGTATTCAAGGAAGGTGCTGTTGCCGCCAATCCGTTCAGGGTCGACGAAGAAGGCAATGCACACGGCCCGGGCTGTCTGGATATGAAACCCGGTCTGGTCATGGGCATCTACGCTGTCAAGGCACTTAAGCATGTCGGCTGGAAGGAACGTCCGGTCAAGTTCATCTATGTGGGTGATGAAGAAAACCTGCATATGTATTCCAACGCAGCGGATGTAATCAAAAAAGAAGCAGCCGGAGCACTGGCCGCATTCAATTTTGAAACAGGTTATCCGCATAACAAACTTGTTGTCGGCCGTAAGGGCGGCGGCATCGTCGAGGTTGTGGTCCATGGCGTGGCGGCACATTCCGGCATCGCTCCGGAGAAAGGCCGCTCGGCTGTTATTGAAGCCGCACACAAAATGATTGAAATCGAATCTCATACAGATATCGAAAGAGGTCTTTTGATCAACTGCGGCCTGGTCAGCGGCGGTATCGGTGAAAATACCATTCCCGACACCTGCTCATTCCGTATGGGTATCCGTTTCCCGAGCGTTGCAATCCGCGACGAGATTCTGAAAATCATTCATGATGCAGCGGAACACTGCACTGTTCCGGATACAACAGCAGAAGTGAATATAAAGATGCTGATGGATTCCATGGAAAATACCGACGGAGTCAATGCTCTGTTTGAGCATATCCGCAGGACTTCCATAGACTGCGGACTGGGTGATATGGGTTCATTCATGGTAGGCGGTGTTTCCGACAGCGGTGCAACAGTCAGTATCGGCATTCCGACTGTATGTGCTATGGGACCCCGCGGTGAAGGAAATCATACAGAACGGGAGTATGCAAATGTGGAATCGTTCTATGAACGGACATATCTTGCAGCCTGTGCACTGTATGAACTGAAAGATGATTTTTACGGGGTTAAAGAATAAAAAAAGAAAGGGAGAATAAAGATGTTTACATCAATTTATTTCTATTTCATGCTGGTAGTCCTCGTGTTCGCAATCGGCGATCTCGTGGGCGTACTGACAAAGGGCGTCCTCTCCGGTATGATGGTCACCATGCTGGTTTTCCTGATTATGTTCCTGACAGGAGTATTCCCTCCGGACATTATTGCACAGGCCGGTCTGACTCAGCTTGGCAATATCGCTATCGGTATGGTTCTGTTCAACATGGGAACAACCATTAACTACAAGCAGCTGATCCGTGAATGGAAAACAGTTGCTCTTGCTGCAATCTGCATGCTGGCATCCTGCCTGGCTATGATTTGTGTCATGCCGATTGTCGGAAAAGATGCTGTTCTGGTCGGTATGCCGGTTATCAACGGTGCTGCAATGGCTACAAAGCTGATGACAGATGCTGCAATGGAAAGAGGACTGACAACTGCCGCTGCACTCTGCGCAGTTATCTACTCCGTACAGAAGTTCGTAGGTGCACCGATCGCTTCCATGATGGGTGTCAAATATGCCAAAAAGCTGATTGCTTCCTATCGTCAGGATCCTGCAGCTGCAAAGGCAGCTATGAAGGCAAAGCAGACAGGTACATCGGATTCCTCCAAGAAGGCATTCTATGAAACACATCCTGCACTGTATTCCGCAAATGTTCAGCTCGCAATCTGTGCTCTCGGCGGATTCCTGGGCAGACTGTTAGGCTCTGTCACTCCGATTAACTATGCAATCTGGGCTCTGATTCTCGGCTGCATCTCCGGTATCGGCGGATTCATCCCTCCGAAACTGCTGCAGCGCTCCAATTCCTACGGTTTCATGATGATCGCTGTATTCGGATCCATTATCCCGTCACTTGCAACTGTATCAGTAACTGATCTGCTGCATATGGCATTCCAGACAGTCGTTCTGTTCGCTGCAGCTGTTGTCGGTATCTTTATTGTCAGCTACCTGCTGCCGACATGGAAACTGGTTGGTGACAAGGATCTGGCTATGGGTGTCGGTGTTGAGCAGTTCCTCGGATTCCCGTCCAATGTTGTTATCTGCCGTGAAGTTGCAGAAGCAGTCGGTGAAAATCCCGATGAAAAGGCTTATATCGAAGATACACTGTCGATCCCGTATGTTGTCGGCGGAATTACCGTTGTAACTATTCTTTCTGTTACAATGGCCGGTATCGTAATCAACATGCTGTAATCGGCATTCCGGGCGAATCAAATATAAATACGGCATGCCGGGCACGGGAATATAATCCGTGTCCGGCATTTCATAAGGAGCAGGGTAAAATGACTGATATAAAAAGAAAAGCACCGGTTAAGGTAAGATGTGCGGAAGCGGCGGATCTGGTCCCGCTTCAGAAGTTCTTCCGTCAGGCAGCTGGTGAGGTTGCAGAGGGAATGAAATGCCTTCCGAACGGCTCAAAGGGTATTTATCCTTCGGCGCAGATGATTGAGGATGCAGTAAGACATCATAAAGTGTTTATTGCTCTGGGTGAGAATCTTCCTGAAGAGTTTCATACGTCTGACGGATACATTATGGGCGGCATGATCTCCAACCATGAGTACAATCCGGCTTTTCGTGATGTGAAATGGAATGCGGAACTGAAGGATGAGGATACAGCATACTGGCATTGTCTGCGGGTGCTCAATGCCTGCCAGGGTCGCGGCGTGGCACGGTCGATTATCACGGAAGCGATCAGGCTCGAGCGGGAAGCAGGTGCCAGGGCTGTACGTTTTGATACAGTGATCGGAAACGACAACGCAATCCATCTGTACGAGACGATAGGATTCGACAACAGGGGTATTTATCCGGTTTATGAAGAAGATATCGGCATGCATGAGAGCATTATGTATGAAATGATCTTCTGAATCGGGACATATAAATGTAAGCACTTACACAGTTATAGATAAGTTGAATAAGACAAATGCCTGAAGGTTATCTATAATATGGGTGAAATTGATACTGGCCGCCAGTCGCGGAAAGATGAGGGAGATCGATCATCGATGACCGGGGTATACAATCTCCAGTTTCTGAAGTAATCAGGAACGGTTTAACCTGGCCTGATCTGATCTTTTTTAGTTGATCAGGTTCTGAGAATTCACAAAAAATGGAGGTAAAAAATCATGAGTGAAGAATTTAAGTTGAATGTAGAAGCACCGAAGTCATGCACATTTGTTACCAGAATGCTGCCGACAGTAACTGCTGAACAGCGTCAGCGTGCTCTGGAAGCTACTCATTACAATGAGTTCGCTTTCCCGGCAGGCCTGCTGTACATTGACTGCCTTTCCGATTCCGGTACAACAGCAATGACTGACGCACAATGGTCCGCTATGTTCCTCGGAGACGAATCCTATGGCCGTAACAAAGGTTACTACATCCTGCTGGATGCCTTCCGCGACGTATTTGAGCGCGGCGATGACCAGAAGCGTCTGATTAATTATCTGCGCAACGGTGTAGACAAGGAAAATGTCGAAAAGATGATGGAAGACGTTTATCTTGTTAACTGCGAAGGCGGATTCTTCAATGGCGGTTCATATCAGCTGGAGCGTCCGAATACCTTTATCCTGCCGCAGGGCCGCTGTGCCGAGTCCTTACTGTTTGACGTAATCAAGCCGCTGCTTGCAAAGCGTTATCCGGGCAAGGTATTCACAATTCCTTCCAATGCTCACTTCGACACCACGGAAGGAAACATCAAGCAGATGGGTTCCGTTCCGCGCAACCTGTTCCATAAGGAAATCCTGTTCGAAGTACCTGAAGGCGGAAAGTATGAAAAGAATCCGTTCAAGGGCAACATGGACATTGACAAGCTGAAGCAGCTGATCGATGCAGTCGGTATTGATAATGTTCCGATGATTTATACAACAGTCACCAACAACTCCGTATGCGGTCAGCCGGTATCCATGGCCAATATCCGTGAGGTATCCGCACTTGCCCATAAGTATGAAGTTCCGTACGTAATGGATGGTGCACGCTGGGCAGAAAACTGCTACTTCATCAAGATGAATGAAGAAGGCTATGCTGACAAGTCCATCGCTGAAATTGCAAAAGAGATGTTCTCATACTTCGATGTAGTTTCCGCTTCCCTGAAGAAGAACGGTCATGCCAACATGGGCGGTCTGCTTGCATTCCGTGACAAGGGCTACTTCTGGAAGAAGTTCTCTGAATTCAATGAAGACGGAACAGTCAAGACTGATATCGGACACCTGCTCAAGGTTCGTCAGATTTCCGCTTACGGAAACGATTCCTACGGTGCAATGTCCGGCCATGACATCATGGCTCTGGCACAGGGCATGTATGAGGAACAGCGTTTCGAATATCAGCATGAGCGTGTAACTCAGTGCGAATATCTTGCACAGGGTCTGCATGCTGCAGGCGTACCGGTAGTTCTTCCTGCCGGCGGCCACGGTGTTTATATCGATGTAGACAAGTTCTTCGATTACAAGAGAGGTCATGAGAGCTTTGCCGGACAGGCACTGTCTCTGGAAATGATCCATCGTTACGGCATCCGCTGCTCCGAGCTGGGTGACTTCTCCATGGAATATGACCTTAAGACTCCTGAACAGCAGGCTGAAGTATGCAACGTTGTACGTCTTGCAATCAACCGCAGCCAGTACTCCAAGCAGCATATGGACTACATTATTGCTGCAGCAGCACAGCTCCGTAAGGACCGTGACACAATTCCCAACCTGAAAATTACATTCGGCCGTACACTGCCGATGCGCCACTTCCATGCATGGCTTGAACCGTATGCTCCGTCAAAGGAAGAGCTCTGCGATCAGGACTGAACAATGAAAAAGGCAATAGTTCCTCAGAATGCTCCTGCGGCAGTGGGACCTTACAGCACCGCCGTTGAATGCAACGGTGTGGTATATGTCTCCGGTCAGCTTCCTGCTGATCCGAAGACCGGTGCCTTCCCCGAAGGAATCAGCGCTCAGACAAGACAGAGTCTCGAAAATGTAAAGGCGGCACTTGAAGCAGCGGGACTGACTTTCGACAACGTTCTGAAGTCAACTGTACTGCTGGCGGATATCGCTGATTTCGGGGCAATGAATGCAGTCTATGCAGAATACTTCCGTGAGCCGTATCCGGCACGCGCGGCTTTCCAGGTCGCGGCACTTCCCAAAGGTGCTCTTGTTGAAATTGAAGTCGTAGCAGCCAGATAACAGAATTTATCTTCAGGACCGGATCATCTCTGAATGATCCGGTTTTTTTATGCGGTGAAAGACGGATCCTTCTTGTGAAACTCCCTGAGATTTATCTGTGACAGTCAGACCGGATGCAGTGTCATTGCATTGACATCTGTTCCATATCGGAAATACTGTGTTTTTTGTTACGTAATGTTGCGTA
>JAILGV010000033.1 GCA_024696355.1 Solobacterium sp. | reverse complement strand
ACGCCGGAAAGAGCATGGATATCCACCTCGCCGACATGGTATATTTTTTCGACATTTCTGAATTCGATATAACTCATAACTAAAATATAGTAGATCAGAATAATCAGGTCAAATTGTAACTGTTGTTTTTTTCAGAAAGATCAAGTACTCTGCAGAACGTTGTCCCGCCGCAGAAGAACTTCTGTATTTTTCCCGGCGGTCTTCTGATTTCAGCCGACGATCTGACTAAACTCTATTTTTTCGCTATTCGGACCGATTATTGTAAAATAGCGGACGCCTTTCTCAAAATACGGCAGAAAAACCAGCACGTTTTCCCCTTCGGCAAGCCTATGACCGGCTTCACGGACCGCCCGGTACGCTTCGTCAATATTATCCGTATTAAGTGCGATCTGATCCCATGCGCCCCATACAGGATGCACTTCATCTGCCGCATAGATTTCAACGACTGCTTCATTGAGCTTCATGAAAATACAGTCTCTGTCAGCTGCCTGCCAGAGAACCGAGAAGCAGGGACTTTTATAGAATTCTGCTGTTCCCGCATAATCACGTACGGGCAGTCCGATGTGCTGAATACCCGTAACACTGAATTTACCGTTCATATGATTATTTCCTTTCATTATCAAAGACAGACCGGGACATCTTTCTGATTACAGTATAATGCAAACCGTCGGCAGAAGAATACGGATAACCCCGATTCTTAATACAGGGCATGCATAAAACAAAAAAAACTTCTTCCTTGCCGGATCCGGCTTCGGAAAAAGTTTTTTCTGGTTTGATTACTTTCTCAGACCGAGTTTCTGAACGAGTTCCCTGTAACGGTTGACGTCGTTCTTCTTCAGATACTCAAGCAGCTTCTTTCTGCGGCCGACCATCTTCAGCAGACCTCTGTTGGAGGAATAATCCTTCTTGTTCTGCTGCATGTGCACAGTCAGACGGTTGATCTTTTCTGTCAGCATGGCAACCTGAACTTCAACAGAACCTGTATCGCCTTCCCTGCGTCCGAAGTCCTGAATCAGCTGAGTCTTCTTTTCCTTTGTTAACATCTTAATTTTCCTCTTCTTTCCTGATATATCTTCCGATCCGAGGATACCGTTCGAGGATACGGGTATTCCCAGACTGAAAGCTTGTTAATAATACCATCGTCATATACTCAAATCAAGTGTTTTTTGGATATCTGACGGAATTCAGTCAGGCAGAAATTCCTCCAGTACGGAATTCAGAATCCTGCTTCCGTATTCGGTGCATTTCAGGCTTCCGCTGAATTCAAGAAGTCCCCTGTCAATGAGCGAACTGATCCGGCTGCCGTAGACATCGGCAAGCGGAACGCCGAATCTATCGAGGAACCTCTGCGGCTCCAGTCCTTCACGCAGCCGCAGGTTCATCATGATCATTTCAAACATCATGTCACTCTGTTCCAGATGAACCGTATATTCCTTCAGAGGATTGTCACAGTATTCTTTCAGGTTTTTCGGCTTGTCATACCGCCTGTTTCCTTCTTTCCCGCTTGCCCCGCAGGAAAAACCGTAAAAATCCTCATAATGCCAGTATGCAGTGTTGTGCACCGACTGTTTTGATTTCCTGGCGAAATTCGATATTTCATACTGCTCAAATCCGTACTTCGGCAATGTGCTGCAGATCCATTCATACATATCAGCTTCGGTATCTTCATCCAGCGGCTGATATCCCTTCTTTGCAAACAGTGTATTTTCTTCAATCTGAAGAGAATACAGTGAGAGATGGTCAGGCTCCATCATAACAGCCCGGCGTACGGCGCCCTGAAGTGACTCCATGGTCTGTGAGGGAAGCGAATACATCAGGTCCAGCGAAATATTGGATATGCCGTTTCTGCGCAGCATATGCATGCACTCTTCGATATCATCCGCACTGTGATGCCTGTTCATCAGCTTGAGAAGATTCAGATCATCAGTCTGATAGCCGATTGAAGCCCTGCTGACACCGTGGGCGGCAAGAATCTTCACCTTTTCCTCCGTCATGACTTCCGGATTGATTTCGACCGTATACTCTGTCAGTTCACCCGCATACGGATCAAGAAGCGACAGAAGCTGTTCCAGCTGTGCGGACGGCAGACATACCGGCGTGCCTCCGCCGATATATATCGTTTTCAGATTCCTTCTGACAGATCTGCCGCCGAATTCCCTCTGCAGTGCCTCCAGCCACAGCCGTGAAGCTTTCTGTGAATACACCGTATGACAGAAATCACAGTATGCACAGATGGTCCTGCAGAAAGGCACATGAAGATACAGATACTGCGGATCACTCATCTTCATCAACAGAAAGAACCGACATAAACGCCTCCTGCGGAATCACAACAGATCCCACGGCCTTCATGCGCTTCTTGCCTTCCTTCTGCTTTTCAAGCAGTTTCTTTTTACGGGAAATATCTCCTCCGTAGCATTTGGCAAGGACATTTTTGCGCAGAGATTTGATATTGGTTCTGGCAATAACTTTACCGCCGACCGCAGCCTGAACGGGGATTTCAAACTGCTGCTTCGGAATCAGCTGCTTGAGCTTGATCGTGATCGCACTTCCCCTGCTGTAGGCATCGCTTCTGTGCACAATGACCGAAAGAGCATCGACCATTTCTCCGTTAAGCAGAATATCCATTCTGACCAGTTCATCCTTCCGGTAGCCGATCAGTTCATAATCAAGGCTGGCGTACCCTTTGGAGCAGCTTTTCAGCTTGTCAAAGAAGTCATAGATGATGGAAGACAGCGGAAGCTCATAAACAAGCATGTTTCTTCCGGTATCAATCACATCCATGCTCTTGTAGATGCCGCGCTTGTTCTGGCACAGTTCCATGACTGCCCCGATATATGCGTCCGGCAGCATGATTTCTGCCTTGACATAAGGCTCCTCAACGTATCTGATCCTCACCGCCTCCGGCATTTTTGCCGGATTGTCCACTTCAGCCATCGTGCCGTCCGTCAGATATACTCTGTAAATAACGGACGGAGCCGTGGCGATCAGATCCAGATTGTATTCTCTTTCCAGTCTTTCCTGTACGACATCCATATGAAGCAGACCCAGGAAGCCGCATCTGAAGCCGAATCCGAGTGCCTGCGATGTTTCAGGCTCATACTGCAGCGAAGCATCGTTGAGCTGAAGCTTGTCCAGCGCCTCCCTCAGGTCTTCATATCGGGCCGCATCGCTCGGATAAAGTCCGCAGTAGACCATGGGATTCATATGCCGGTATCCCTCAAGAGGCTGTGAAGCCGGTCTTGAAGCAGAAGTCACAGTATCGCCGACCTGAATGTCCCTGATGGACTTGATTGAAGCCGCAAACCAGCCGACATCCCCGCATCCGAGCGTTTTGACGGGAACTTCCTTCGGATTGCGGATTCCCGCCTCAAGAACTTCATATTCCGCACCGGTGGCCATAAAGCGGATTTTGTCACCGACGCTCAATGATCCCTGTCTGACACGCACCAGTGCAATTACACCCCGGTAGGAATCATAAAAGCTGTCAAAAACAAGTGCCTGGAGCGGCGCATTTTCATCACCGGACGGTGCAGGTATTTTTGAGACGATCTGTTCCAGAACCTGATCAACATTCAGTCCCGAACGCGCCGAAATCTCAGGTGCGTCGGAACAGTCAAGCCCGATGATGTTTTCTATCTCATTCTTCACTCTTTCGGGCTGGGAATTATTCATGTCGCATTTATTGATGACAGGAACAATTTCAAGATTGTTGTCCAGCGCAAGATAGGTATTGGCAAGCGTCTGTGCCTGAACGCCCTGTGTACTGTCTACAACCAGCACTGCGCCCTCACATGCGGCCAGACTTCTGGATACTTCATAGCTGAAATCCACGTGCCCCGGAGTATCGATCAGATTAAACAGGTATTCCTCCCCGTTCTTATCATGATAGGAAAGCTGCACGGCATTCAGTTTGATCGTAATGCCCCTTTCCCTTTCAAGATCCATATCATCCAGCAGCTGTGACTTCATGTCTCTTTCCTTGACGGTATCCGTCATTTCCAGAATCCGGTCGGCCAGCGTGCTTTTGCCATGGTCGATGTGTGCAATAATGCAGAAATTACGAATATGTTTCTGGTCCATGGTCACCTCATTCAAATATCTTTCCGATGAAAGAACGTCCTGCTCCGTTGGCGAAGGCATCAGCTGTCATTTTCTTTTTGCCTTCCGGCTGCAGTTCATATACTTTCAGGACACCGCCTTTGCAGGCAACCGTCATTGCATGATCACGGAAGCCGAGAATCGTTCCCGGACAGGATCCGGTTTCTCCTTTTTCCATTCCCGCCCTGTAGAACTTGATTCTTTTTCCGTCCACAATTCCGTATGAAACCGGCCAGTCAATCAGTGCCCGTACATGATTATACAGGTTCTGAATGTCTTCGGCACTGAAATGAACCTGTTCCTCTTCGGGCGCTATATTTCTGGCGATGACAACCAGGCTCTCATCCTGCTCCTCGCCTTTCAGTTCACCCCTGATGTATGCAGGAAGATATTCCCTGACAAGATTTACCGATGCATCAATCAGCCTGACATTCAGACTCTCTGTTGTGTCATCCGGATCAATGCTGACATATGTTCTTGCCCAGACCCTGCCGGCATCCATTCTGTGAACCATTTCCATCAGACACACACCGGTCTGAGCATCTCCCGCCCAGACGGCACGGTGCACGGGGGCGCCTCCCCTGTATCTGGGAAGAAGTGACGGATGTATATTGACACAGCCGTATTTCGGACAGGCAAGTATATCATCGGGAATAATCTGCCCGTAAGCACATGTGACAATCAGATCCGGTTCCAGATCAGTCACAAGTGATGACTCAGCCCTCAGCTTTACGGGCTGTATCACAGGAATGCCGTATTTTTCCGCAAGCAGTTTGACAGGTGTCTTTTCCAGAATATGTTTTCTTCCGACCGGCTTGTCCGGCTGTGATACTGCCGCAATCACATCATAATGTTCATCCAGCAGAGTCTGTAATACTGCACATGCGAATACAGGTGTTCCGAAGAACACAACTTTAATATTTTCCATGAAAATACCTCCTGACTGCCTGTTCATTATACGATATCCAGCTTTTCATTGCATTTTAAAATGTGCTTTGTTATAATTCATTCGTTTGAAGCGAATAGGAGGTGTTCCCATGGCAAATATTAAGTCTCAGAAAAAGCGTGCTCTGACAAACATTAAGGCTCAGAAGGCAAACGCTGCAAAAAAGACAGAACTGAAGAATGCGATCAAAAACGTACTGAAGGCTGTTGATGCGAAGGATTATGACGCTGCTGTCAAGGCTTATGACAAGGCTAACTCAGTACTTGATAAGTCTGTATCCAACGGAATCAAGAAGGCTAATTACGCAGCCCGTCAGAAGTCCCGTCTTGCCAAGGCTGTCAACTCCGTTAAATAAGAGCATACATCTTTGATAAAAAAACACGGCGGTCCGTGTTTTTTTGTTTTCCTGCAAAAAGGCTACCGCACTCCCTTTCTTCCGGGAGAATCCGGCTGCCTTTCATCATGCGCATCAGCTCCTGTGCCGCCTTGCGGCAAAGCCGTTCTGCTCAGCCGTTAAGAGCACTTCTGTCAAAATGTTCGAGAATCTGTCTTGCCACATAGATGCCGCTTGCGGATGCATGCGAAAGCGAGTGCGTGACGCCGCTTCCGTCACCGATCATATACAGTCCCCTGTACTTTGTTTCCAGGTTATTATTCAGCTTGACTTCCATATTGTAGAATTTAACTTCCACACCGTAGAGAAGCGTATCTTCATTCGCCGTTCCGGGCGCAATATGATCGAGTGCATAAATCATTTCGATAATATCGTCAAGAATGCGCTTGGGCAGAACAAGGCTCAGATCTCCCGGCGTTGCATTGAGCGTAGGTCTGACCATTCCCTCCTCAATCCGTTTTGCCGTGCTTCTTCTTCCTCTTTCCAGATCTCCGAATCTCTGAACCAGAACGCCTCCGCCCAGCATATTTGAAAGTCTGGCTATGCTTTCCGCATAATCGTTGGAATCACGGAACGGTTCCGTGAATTTTTTCGATACCAGCAGGGCAAAATTTGTATTGTCCGTTTTCCGGCGGTCATCCTCAAAGCTGTGACCGTTGACGGTGATAATTCCGTTGGTGTTTTCGTTGACAACGATGCCGTTCGGATTCATGCAGAACGTACGCACATGGTCTTCAAATTTCTTGGTGTGATATACGATTTTCCCTTCATACAGCTCATCGGTGATGTTCGAGAAAATCTGAGCCGGAAGCTCTACGCGAACACCGATATCAACTCTGTTGCGCTTGGTAGTGATATCAAGATCATCGCAGACTTTTTCCATCCATTTGCTTCCGCTTCTGCCCACGGATACGATGCAGTATCTGCAGGTAAAGGAGCCTTTTCCCGAATGAACCCTGAATGCGCCGTCCAGTGCTTCCACAGATTCAATCTTTGTTTCAAAATGAAAATCGACGCAGTCCTTCAGCTCACTGTACAGTTTCTTCAGAACGACATAGTTGATGTCCGTGCCGAGATGCCTGACGGAAGCTTCAAGCAGCTGCAGTCCGTGCTGCATGCAGACCTTCTTGAGTCTGGTTCCGGCTGTGGAGTACATTTTTGTATTTTCACCGCCGTGCGAAACATTGATGTCATCAACATAACGCATCAGTTCCATGGCATTATCCCTGCCGATATATTCATACAGAGTGCCCCCGAAATCATTTGTTATGTTGTATTTTCCGTCCGAAAATGCCCCCGCACCTCCGAATCCGTTCATAATCGAACAGATTCTGCAGTTGATGCAGGTTTTGATCTTTTTTCCGTCAATCGGACAATGCCTCTTTTCAAGCGGATATCCTTCTTCGAAAACTCCGATTTTCAGAGCCGGATTTTTCTTTGAAAGCTCATATGCAGAATAAATGCCGCCCGGTCCTGCTCCGATAATTATCACATCATAATCCATATAATTCTCCCTGACACTATTTAATTATTACACTGTTTTCTGCAGATGCGGAAAAATTAAACCTTCCGCCCGATGGCAGCCGCCGACCACAGCTGGCTCTGCTGTCTCAGCCGCTTCTGCACATCGTCCTCCCGGTTTCTTTTCATCATCAGATCATCCAGACGCCTGATCTGCTTTCTGCAGTAAGCAATATATTCATCTTCTGACTTCTCCATCAGTACAGGCCCGCACCAGATCTGCTGTTCGCTGTATGCTTCATGATAATCAAATGTGATCTTTACGGCAATATAGTCAAAACCCCTGTCACTGACCAGAACCTCGTCTCTGATCGTCCAGTGATGATCACTGATCCACTGTCTCAGCAGATTCAGATCACCGTTGACCTGTATGATGATTTCACGGTAATGATCCATGTCGGCCTTTTCCACGATATCCCTGGCTGTATAAAACCCCATGCCGGCGATAACCGCACAGTCAGCGTCATCCGGAACATTCTCAAAACCGTCAGACAGGATTACCGTGATCTTTGAGGACAGTCCTTCTTTTTCAATATTTTCCCTTGCAGCAGATAAAGGCCCAGCGGCGATATCACACGCATAGGCCTTTTCAATGATCTGTTCTTTTACCAGAAAGATGGGCAGCTGTCCGTGATCTGTGCCGATATCAGCCAGAATACAGCCGGGCTCCACCATTCCTGCAATAGCACGGATCCTCTGATTCATAATTATTTGTCAAAAAAGTCCTTCAGTCTCTTTGACCTTGTCGGATGCTTGAGCTTTCTGAGCGCTTTTGCCTCAATCTGACGAATACGTTCACGCGTTACGTTAAACTCTTTGCCGACTTCTTCAAGCGTCCTGGTTCTTCCGTCATATAATCCGAAGCGAAGTCTTAATACCTTCTCTTCCCTCTCCGTAAGTCCGGAAAGCACATTATTAATTTCATCCTTGAGCAGCTGATTGTTTGCATATTCATCAGGGCTCATGGCGTCCTTGTCCTCGATAAAGTCTCCGAGATGCGAATCATCCTCTTCACCGATCGGTGTTTCAAGCGAAACAGGCTCAAGGGCAATTTTCTGAATTTCCCTGACTTTTTCCGGAGTAATGCCGTCCATTCTGGCAGCGATTTCCTCAGCGGAAGGATCACGTCCGAGTTCCTGCACCAGCTGTCTCTGAATGCGTGTCAGCTTATTGATGGTCTCCACCATATGAACAGGAATACGGATTGTTCTTGCCTGGTCGGCAATGGCTCTGGTGATTGCCTGGCGGATCCACCATGTTGCATATGTACTGAACTTGAATCCCTTGGTGTAGTCAAATTTCTCCACTGCCTTGACAAGGCCCATATTTCCTTCCTGAATCAGATCCAGGAACAGCATTCCCCTGCCTACATATTTCTTGGCAATGGATACGACAAGTCTCAGGTTGGAGGAAATCAGGATGTTCTTGGCTTCCTCATCGCCGTTCTCGATCCGCTTTGCTATCTCAGGCTCATCTTCAGGTCTGAGAAGCGGTACGCGGCCGATTTCCTTCAGATACATCTTTACCGGATCATTCAGCTGGATCGGAGATGTCTTGGCTGATGCATAGGCACTGGACAGCAGCTTGTTCATGGCTGCAGGCGTTTCCAGTGATTCCCTGTCATCATCATCCTCACGCTCAATGTCCTCATCCTCATCTTCGTCATCATCAGACGGTCCGAGAAGATCGAGGTCTTCATCAAGTTCTTCGATGTCTTCGTCTTCGGAAACCTTAATGCCTTCTCCGGAGAACCAGTCCCAGAGGGAATCCATGTCATCATCACCCATGTCAAGTCTGTCAAGTGATGAAAGAATGTCCTTCTGATAAATCATGCCGTCCGCAAGGTAAACACGTCTGAATTCTTCCTTCAGTTCGTCAAGTGTTTTTAATTCCCTGCGTCTGCCGTCGTATTTGTAAACTTCTATTTCAGTTCTGAGATTTCTCTGAGGAATGTATACCTCACCGATTTCATCACCTGCTTCTTCTTCATCATCTTCTGATTCTTCGATCAGCTCTTCCGTGATTTCTTCGGTATATTCATCATTTTCTGTAAACTCTTCTGTCATTTCTGCGGTTTCTTCCTTTACTGCAAAGCTTTTCACAGCCTGCTCAAGTTTTATAAGTGCTCTTTCTTCATCATCCGCAAATCTCTTGTTTTCAAGGCGGAATGCTGCTGATTTTCTCTGTGCTTTGCGCCAGCTGAGGGCATCACCGTAATTTGTCTGATCTGCGCAGGCGTTATCATTTTCTTCTTCTGTCACTATCTTGTCATTCTTTGCTATCTTCATCAATATACCCCCGTAGTTCTTTCAAACATTCCTGATATTCATTCAGCAGTGCTTCCCTGCTGGCCTGATTCATCGGATGAGACAGCTGCTCCTTGAAAGCATCTGCCTGATTTGTCTTCACTGTAATCAGCACTTTTCTGATTGCACCGTCGAGCAGACTGCTGTCATAGCTTCTGTAAGCAAAGCTGCCTGTCAGTTTTGAAATCAGATTCTTCTGGTTCTGATCTTCCACTTCATCAATGAACGCTGACGGATCAATGCGGTCCCTGGTCCGGTACGCGTCGATCATAAGCATTGCCAGTTCATTCCTTGACGGATCCATCAGGAAGCCGATCCGTTCTTCAAAACGTGCAGCAGCACTTTTTGATGCCAGCATCATGGCAAGGATCTGCTCTTCAGCCTGAACCGAACCGGAAGGAATCTTCACTGCAGCCAGCTTATCCCTGCGGAATACAGTGGTTTTCGGCTGATACTCAAGATGGAAGCCGGAAATTCTGGACAGTTCCTCCGTAAAGTACTTTCTGTCGAATTCATCCTCCAGTTCATTGATTTCAGCCTGTGCTTTCTGCACAAATTCTTTTTTCTCCAGATAATTCTGGAAGTTGGTATGCTTCTGCAGGTAATTCAGTACGAACTCCATCCAGGATATCTCCTGGGATGCAAGTTCCTTCAGCGCCCCGGCTCCTCTTTCGCGGATAATTTCATCCGGATCCAGACCGGTTTTATTGTCGATAACAGACACCGTACAGCCTGCTTTTCTGGCCATCTTTGCCGCTCTGTAGGTAGCTGCCTGACCGGCATCATCGCCGTCGTAGCAGAAGACAATCTTCACGGCAAGATTTTTGAGAATGCCGATCTGATGATCGGTGCAGGAAGTACCGAGGGTGCATACGGCATTTTCGATGCCGGCCCTGGCAAAGGCAATAACATCCGTCACGCCTTCGCAGACAAATATTTTTCCTTCTCTTCTGGCAGAGGTTCTTGCCCTGTGCGCGTTGTAGACCAGATCGCTCTTTTTGAACAGTTCCGTATCATTTGTATTGATGTATTTGGACGGATTGTCCCTGTCAAGCGTTCTGGCTGAGAATCCGATCGGATTCCCGCTGATGTCATGAATCGGAAACGTAATTCTTCCCGAAAATACATCATGTACGCCGGTGGCTCCGGTTCTTATGACATTGCACGCTGCCATATCGCGTTCTTCATACCCTTTGGCTTTCAGGAACTGAAGCAGAACATCTCCCGCCGGATTGAATCCGATCTGGAACTTTTCACGGATATCCTCGTTCAGTCCTCTTTTTTCCAGATAGACTTTTTCCATCTGTGCCTCAGATGTATTCATCTGATACATTGTGTAGCGGATCGTCTCATTCAGTATCCTGTAGAGATTTTCACGGTGGGCATCCTTCGGCTTTTCCTCATGTGTCCCGCTGACACTGAGCCGGTATCCGATCAGTGAAGCGACATGCTCAACCGCTTCGGGAAATGACACATTTTCGTAATTCTGAACAAAAGTGAAGACATTGCCGCCTGCTCCGCACACAAAGCATTTGTAAATCTGTTTGTCCGGCGAGATCGTCATTGACGGGTCATGATCATCATGAAACGGGCATACAGCCTTGTAATCTTTTCCCTTTTTCTGAACCTGCAGATATTTACTGATGACATCGACTATATCAGCCTTTGCCCTTACTGCATTCACCTCTTCTTCAGGTATTCTCGCCATCTGAAACCTTTCTAGAAACGAATCTCCTTCAGGATTTTCTGACGGACTTCCTCAACCGTCATTCTTTCCTGCTTCATAGTGTCACGGTAACGGATCGTAACGGTTCCGTCCGCTGTTGTCTGTTCATCGACAGTAATGCAGTACGGTGTACCGATTTCATCCTGTCTGCGGTATCTCTTGCCGATGGATCCCGCTTCGTCGTAGTCGACTTCAAAATCCATGCTGAGGTCAGTTCTGATTTTTCTGGCAATATCACTGTATGTTTTTCTCAGCGGGAAGACAGCTGCCTTGACAGGTGCCAGAACCGGTGAGAAATGCATGACAATACGCTTGTCACCGTTCTCAAGGATTTCCTCATCATATGCATCCGTAAAGAACATGAAGAACAGTCTCTCCACGCCGACTGCCGGCTCAACAACGTAAGGAATGTACTTTTCATTGGTTGTCGGATCAAGATATGTCATATCTTTTCCGGATGTATTCTGATGCTGCGTCAGGTCATAGTCGGTACGGTCCGCTATGCCCCAGAGTTCACCCCATCCCCACGGGAATTTGTACTCAATGTCAGTAGTTCCCTTGGAATAGAAGCTCAGTTCCTCCTTGGCATGATCACGGAATCTGAGATTTTCAGGATTTCCTCCCAGAGATACGATCCAGTCCATGCAGAACTGCCTCCAGTAAGGGAACCATTCATCATCAGTGCCGGGCTTGCAGAAGAATTCCATTTCCATCTGCTCGAATTCCCTGGTACGGAAAATAAAGTTGCCCGGAGTGATCTCGTTGCGGAATGATTTTCCGATCTGTCCGATACCGAAAGGAAGCTTTTTGCGGTAAGCTCTCTGAACGTTCTTAAAGTCAACAAACATTCCCTGTGCGGTTTCCGGACGCAGATAGATTGTGCTCTTTCCGTCTTCCAGCGTGCCCTGGAATGTCTTGAACATCAGATTGAACTGTCTGATCGGGGTGAAGTCATGTGCACCGCAGTCAGGACAGGGAATATGATTATCCTTGATGTACTGCTCCATCTGCTCGTTGCTCCATCCTTCAGGTGAAACAGTCCCCTTGGACCATGTTTCAATCAGATTGTCGGCGCGGTGTCTTGTCTTGCACTGTCTGCAGTCCATCAGAGGATCGGAAAAACCTTTCAGGTGTCCGGATGCTTCCCAGACTTTCGGATTCATGAGAATCGCCGCCTGAATTTCAACGTTGTTCGGATCTTCCTGAATAAACTTTTTCTGCCAGGCTCTCTTAATATGATCCTTTAAAAGGACTCCGTAAGGTCCGAAGTCCCATGTATTACTTAATCCGCCGTAAATCTCAGAACCCTGGAAAACGAATCCGGTGTTCTTTGCATGCGATACGATCGTATCAAATGTCTTTTCCATAGAAAACGCAATACTCCTTACTATACGCTATATCGTATCGAATATAGCACTTTCAGGAGTTTAAATCAATGGTAAATAACCTTTGGAACAATGCGAAGGAACGAATTTCAATTCCCGCATGCCGGTCGAAAAAACGAACCAATATTTCCGCATCGTCAGCGGCCGTCTGAATATTTCCGGCCAGTGCATCATAGTTTTCGAAATCTGCCCTGCATATCATTCTGAACTGTCTGAGCCTGTCTATTGTCTGATAGGAAAGGCCTGCCCTGTCGGCACACTCGCTGCACAGAAATCCGCCGTCGCTGACAGATATTACGGCAGCGTTCTTTCTGCCGCAAAGCACACACTCATCAACTACCGGTCCGATGCCGCTTTCCTTCAGCAGATCCGACAGAAACAGACACAGGATCAGATCAGCCCTTTTCTTTTCATTCAGCATTCTCCATGATGTTTCAACACTGTCATATACATACTCACAGAATTCCGGCTGTGAACCTTCAACCGTCATCAGATCCGCTGTTTCAGCGATAACCGATGCACACAGTGATGCATTCAGATTTTCATGCACGAAGCGGAACAGATTCACCGTGCGGGCAGTCTTCATGCGGAAGATTGTTTTTCCTTCCTTATAATCAAAGGAAAAATCTGCGAGTGTAAACGGCATAATGCTTCCGGCATTTTTGCTTGTCATTTTCCGTGCACCGGCGGCCACAAAGGCAATTCTCCCGTATTCTTTTGTAAGCACAGTTAAAAGGACCGCATTCTCACGGTAATCCTGCTGCTTGAGAATCAGTCCCTTAACGTTATCATTCATCCGTATACCCGTATCCGTATTCCGTAATTCTGCTGTCTCTGTCGCGCCATTCTTCCTCAACTCTGACAAACAGCGTCAGATAAACATGCACGCCGAGCAGCTTTTCAATATCAGTCCTTGCTAGCGTGCCGATCCGCTTCAGCCTGGCACCGTTTTTACCGATAATTATTCCCTTCTGCCCGCTCTTTTCAACGAGTATCAGAGCCTGTATGGTGCAGGAATTATGGTCACACTCTTTTGCCTCAATGACAACGGCTGTTGAATGGGGAACTTCCTCCTCCGTTGTCTCCAGTATTTTCTCCCGGATAATCTCGGCTATTCTGAAATTCTCGGGATTGTCACTGACGATATCTTTCGGGAAGAAAGGCTCACCGTCAGGAAGATATTTCTTTGTCGTTTCCAGAAGATCACTGAAATCATTCTGCTTCAGGGCAGATATCGGAAAAATTTCCGCAAAGTCAAAACGTTCCTGCCAGCTCTGAAGATTCTTCAGCACCTTTTCACGCTTCAGTCTGTCAATCTTGTTAAAAATCAGGAACACCGGAAGTCCGGCATTTTCAACCATCTGCAGTACATACTGGTCCCCGCTTCCAAACGGAACACTTCCGTCAACGACCATATAGATCACATCAACTCCCTGGATGACATTGGCCGCTTCCTTGTTCATTCTCTGCTCCAGACGGTGTCTGGCTTTGTGAATGCCGGGAGTATCGGTAAATACGATCTGCGCATCATCAGTATTGACAATGCCCCTGATCTCACTTCTGGTCGTCTGCGGCTTGGCAGAAACAATGGCAATCTTTTCTTTGACAAGTGCGTTGATGAGAGTGGATTTGCCGGCATTCGGGCGTCCCGCAAGTGCAACAAAGCCCGACTTCATCTGATGACATCCTTCATTCCGAACTGCAGCGGAAGCAGCTCGGCAATATTTGTCTCCATGGTATCCCGTCCGTTGCTGAGATAGATCGGTGTGTCCTGCTCAATCAGTTCCGAGAGAACCTGCCGGCAGATACCGCACGGACCTGCCAGATATTCACCGTCACTTACAATTGCAAGTGCCCGGATTGTATCCTTTCTGTATCCGTTCGAATATGCGGCAAATACAGCGGAGCGCTCAGCGCAGTTTGTCGCACCGTAAGACGCGTTCTCAATATTGGCACCCCAGAATATTTTTCCGTCGGCAGTCTGCAGAGCTGCACCGACATGATATTTTGAATAAGGTGCGTAGCTGTTTTCCATTGCCTTGAATGCTTCTGCAATCAGTTCTTCTTTGTTCAGCATATGAATATTCACTCCTATATCAGATGACGGATAAATATTACCGCAGCGGCAGTCAGTGCAGTCAGTGATGCGGTCAGTACCGCTCCGGCAGAAATATCCTTGATAATTTTTATTTTTTCATTGTATTCGGTTGTATACATGTCACAGATTTTTTCAATGCAGGTATTCAGCATTTCCGCCGTAATAACCAGACCTATGCAGATAATCACTGCAAGCCATTCATACAGATCGAGCTTCAGTATAAAACCTGCAGCGACAGCCATTGCCCCCAGAACAAACTGAAGCAATACCGCAGGATGCTTAAATCCCAGCAGAAAACCGTCAATGGCCGGCTTGAACTTTTTCTTCATGCATCTCTCCCGATGATTGGATTCAGGATTTCATCCTGAAGTGCAAACATAACCTTCTCGTCACTTTCTTCCATATGATCATAGCCCAGACAGTGAAGCAGTCCGTGCGTGAACAGAAAAGCAATTTCTCTTTCATAGGAATGGCCGTATTCGCGGGCCTGGCGCCGGGCGTAATCTATATTGATAAACAGATCACCGAGATCATTTCCGATTTCCTCCGGCATGTTTTCAAAACCGTTGTCATTTACGGCGAAACTGATTACATCAGTCGGTCTGTCAATCCCTCTGTAGTTCAGATTGATCTGGTGAATTGCCCTTGAACGCACAAAGGAAACAGATATTTCATTATTTCCTTTCAGTCCGAGTTTCTTTTCCGCTGATGCGGCAATCTTTTCAAACAGTCCCGAAAACTGTCCGGCATCCTGGTTTGTTCTGTTAATCAGTGTAATTTCCATGTTAATTCTTCCTGTACTCTGTATTATAGCATTCCGCTATTTTTTTGAGGCATCATATCTGAGTCTGTAGTTGCAGTACCCGTCACCTTCGGCGAGTGATTTGGTCCGTGTGTATTTTATATGACGGAAGCCTTTCATATACTCACGATCCATTGCACAGAGCGGAAGGCATGCCTGCGGAACACCTGTTTTCCCGGCAAGCTCCAGATAAGGACAGACCAGTATATCCACGCCGATCCTGCCGTTTTCATCGCCGACCAGTCTTCTGACATATCCGGCTTTTTCAGAGGAAGCTCTGTCAATGATCCGGTTGATGTTGCTCCAGATCAGTTCCGGCACTCCCGGAACCTTCGTCATTCTGCTGACTGCCTCTGCAATGCGGATGCCGTATGATGCACCGTATGCCTTCAGCATATACACAGCTTCGTTCGGGTGCGATGCTTCAATCGCTTTATACAATGCAGCACCCGGAATAATGATTTCCTTGCGGCTCTTTTCGTCTTCGATTTCTGTCATCAGCCTGTCGTATTCCTTCCCGGCTTCATCCCAGATGCGTTCTCCCTCAGCCTTTCCGAACTGACTGCGGAGCATCAGCCTGAAGCTGCTGAAATACCGGTTTCTGTCCAGATTGCTGCCGCTCTGTTTTCTCTTGATTTCATCACCCATCAGCTGACTGGCGCAGACCGCAAGAAAAGATATTTCCGTCATAAGCATCATTGCCAGGATAGACCTGCCCTTCATTTCAGACTCTCCTTTCAGTTAGTAAAAGGCCGCATTAAGCAGCCATTACCATTTTTCTTCACTTTTACTGTATTGTTCAATGATCTTCTGAACAAGCGGATGCCTTACAACATCATCACTGGTCAGATTCATGATCTTGATTTCTTCAATTTCCTTCAGCAGTTCACTGGCCTGAATCAGACCGCTCTTCGTACCGTATTTGAGATCAATCTGTGTTACGTCACCCGTAATAACCATATGTGATCTGAAACCGAGACGGGTAAGGAACATTTTCATCTGTGAAGGCGTTGTGTTCTGTGCTTCATCGAGTATTACAAAACTGTCGTCCAGCGTACGTCCTCTCATATATGCAAGCGGTGCAATCTCAATTGTTCCTTTTTCAATCAGGGATTCTGTTTTCTCAACGCCGAGCATATCATGCAGAGCATCATAAAGCGGAGTAAGATAAGGATCAACCTTTTCCTTCAGATCACCCGGAAGGAAGCCGAGGCTTTCTCCTGCTTCTACAGCAGGCCTTGTTAAGACAATTCTTCTGACATCGCCCTTCTTCAGCGCCGATACTGCTTTAATTACAGCCAGGAATGTTTTTCCTGTTCCGGCAGGACCGATTGCAAAGACGACGGGATAATCATCAATTGCCTTTACAAATTCATACTGTCCTCTCGTTTTGGGAGCGATGGCTTTTCCTGTCAGTGTCCTGCCGATAATCATGGATGAAAAATCTTCAAAATTCACCTTTTCATTTTTCGTTACAAGACGGCACGCATAGATAACATCCTGTTCACTGACCGGCTGATTCTTTCTGGCAACTTCATACAGCGCCATCAGTACATCCTGAATCTGTTTTGCGGTTGCATCACTGCAGTTTAATACAGTAAATGTATTGTCACGGAATGTGATCTCCTTTCCGAAGCATTCTGAAAGAACGATCAGATTCCTGTCCTCACTTCCTAAAAGGCTCATTGCCTGTATGCCTGTCATTTCATCCAGGCGAATAGTTCTGGCTGCGTCCAAGTGAAACCCTCCTTTGGTACGTTTTTATTTTACAGCGATAACGGAATAATTTGCCACCAAGATATCAATTTGCAGTAAGGATGACAAATCCAAACCTTCCTGCGGTCAAAAAAAGAGAAGCATGAGCTTCTCTTACTTGCCGCGTCTTCTTGCTTTGCGTGCTGCTTCGCTCTTAAGCTTGCGCTTAACACCCGGCTTTACGTAGTATTCTCTTTTACGAGCTTCAGCAAGGGTACCGTTGCGTGATACCTGGCGCTTGAATCTGCGCAGTGCATCATCAAGGTTCTCGTTTTCTTTTACAACAACTCTCGGCATTTCCGTTTCGCCCCCTTCCTGATATTTAAGCAACATGGTTATATTATCAAACGGCCGGACAAAAAGCAATGATTATTTCTCAAGTTTGCCGCCCGCAAGTTTAATTCCCGAACTCGTTCCGATCCTGGTTGCACCTGCCGCGATCATTCTGTCAAAGTCCTCCGGCGTACGGACACCTCCGGCAGCCTTGACTCCCATTGTTTCACCGACAGTTTTTCTCATCAGAGCAACATCCTCCGGTGTTGCACCGCCGGTTGAGAACCCGGTGCTTGTCTTAACAAAATCAGCCCCGGCATTTTTTGCGGCAATGCATGCCCTGACTTTTTCATCATCATTCAGAAGACATGTTTCAATGATCACTTTCAGAATGTGATTTCCGACAGCCTGCTTGATCTGTCTGATTTCGTTTTCGACATAACTGTCTTCCCCGTCCTTCAGCATGCCGATATTAATGACCATATCTACTTCCTCGGCACCTTTTTCGACTGCATCGCGCGCTTCGAATACTTTGGCTTCCGTAGTCATCATTCCCAGCGGGAATCCGATGACAACGCATACCTTTACATCGCTTCCTTCAAGCTCTTTTTTTGCCGTGCTGATCCAGCATGGATTGACGCATACACTGGCAAAATCATATTCCTTTGCCTCGGCACACAGTTTAATGATCTGTTCTTTTGTGGAATCTGCCTTAAGCAGTGTGTGATCGATGTATTTGCTGCGCTTCATACTATTATTCCTCCGTATCTTTATTCCAGAATTTTTCTATTGCCTCTTTTGCCAGAACGTCATCGCCTTCATACGGTTCCCTGCCGAATTCCCTGTAGATAAAGCGCTCATCACCTTTTCCCATGATGATAATCGTATCCCTCGCATCGGCAATCTCAACAGCCTGTCTGATCGCGTCGTATCTGTCCTCGATAATAATATAAGGTGTATTCTGAATTCCCTTTGCTATCTCATTGCAGATCTGGACGATATCCTCGTCACGCGGGTCGTCCTCGGTGAGGATAATCATATCTGCATACTTATCAAGAATCTCACCGAATACAGGCCGTTTGATCGTATCACGCTTGCCGGCACTGCCGGTAATTGCAATAATTCTCTTTTCTTTCGGCGTAATTGCACTTGCAAAGCGGCAGAGCTTTTCAATTCCGTCAGGTGTATGCGCAAAGTCAACAATCACATTGAAAGGCTGACCTGCCTCGATTCTCTGCATTCTGCCTTCCACCTGCTTGATGTTCTTGAGCTTTGATACAATCTGGGTGATGGAAATGCCCTTCTGATTCATTGCGGCTATGGCACCCAGCAGATTGTAAATATTGAACTTGGCGACAAGATTTGTCTCCAGCTCATATTCCATATCATTGCATCTGAGCGTGAATATTGTCCTGTCTTTAAGAAGCTGATATTTTGTCACTCTGTAGTCAGCCTTGTTTTCGATTCCGTAAGTGACAACCTTGCACTTGCAGTCTTCGACGATCTTCAGTCCGACAGGATCATCGACATTGACAACGGCGACAGCTGTTTCCTTCAGGGAGTCAAACAGTTCCTTCTTGGCCGCAAAATAATTCTCCATTGTGCCGTGGTAGTCCAGATGATCATGCGTGAAATTCGTAAAGATTGCCACGTCAAAATCAATCGCATCAACCCTGCCCTGATCAATTCCGATGGAGGAAGCCTCCAGAGCACAGCATTTGATGCCCGCTTCAATCATGTCTCTCAGGATACCGTGAAGATCATCAATATCCGGCGTTGTAAGCAGCGGAGGCAGCTTGATTTTTCCGTATTCGATGGAAATCGTTCCGATATAGCCTGACGGAAGATAATCATTCATGACGTCTTTAATAATGCAGGCAGTCGTGGATTTACCGTTTGTGCCGGTAACACCGAACATCAGCATATTTCTGCTGGGATAACCGTAGAATGCATCCGCAACCTGATTCAGCACGGCGTTGACATCCTTTACTCTGATGTATGTAATATCCGGATGTCTGAGGTCAATCGGTTCCGAGTGAACGATAACCCTCGCTCCGTTTTCAATCGCCTGCTCAACAAATCTGTGACCGTCGAACATCATTCCTTTTTCACAGAAGAAAATGGAATCCGGACGCTTTTTCCGGCTGTCAACCATAAGACTTTTGATTTCAATATCAGGTACATTGTCAAATAATTTACTTAACTGCATAATTCCGCCTTCTTTCCGCAAACAGCTGATGATCTTCAAGTTTTGTGATCATCACTTCTTCAATTACGCCTTTTTCGCATTCGCCGGCAATTCTTACAGGAAGGTATTCACTTGAATGCCCGAATGAATAACCGTTCTCTGATGTTTCTATCATAACCTCACATGTTCTGCCAATCCAGCCGCTTTTATAGGAATCATATAGTTCAGCAGAGAGTGCTGCGCAGGCTGCCGCACGTTTTTTCTTCACCCGGGGCGAAATCTGTCCTTTCATGGCTGCGGCTGCGGTTCCGTCACGCATGGAATACGGGAAAACATGCAGAAATGAGAACCGGCATTTTTTCAGGAAGCTGTATGTTTCTTCAAATTCCTCTTCCGACTCGCCGGGGAAGCCGACAATCAGGTCTGTTGAAATTGATATATCAGGATCATTCTTTCTGATCTGTTCGATCTTTTCGTAAAATTCATCGGTGGTATATGGTCTTCCCATCCGTTTCAGAACACTGTCTGACCCGCTCTGCAGGGGGATGTGAAGATGTCTGGCGATCCGGCTGCTGCTGTGAAGAAGCTCGAGAAAATGATCATCAAGCTCCGTCACTTCAATCGACGAAATCCTGAGCCGCTCAAGATCCTTTGTACTGTCAAGCATGCGCTCCATCAGACCGGCAAGCGTAATGCCGTATTCTCTGCCGTATCTGCCGGTATGAATGCCCGTCAGTACAATCTCATGATGATTGGCAGCGATTGCCTTCGTTTCACTGACTGCCAAATCAGGATCCATTGAACGCTCCCTGCCCCTGGCATACGGGATCACGCAGTATGTGCAGAACTGATTGCAGCCGTCCTGTATCTTCAGATAAGCTCTCGTCTGTTCCGGGAAGCGTTCCATTCTGAGTTCTTCAAACGGGGTGACTCCGATCGGATGAACATCTCTGATTCTGCTTCGTTCCGCCAGATATTTCCCTACATATTCCGGAATCTGTTTTTTATGCGCACTTCCGACCAGAATATCAGCCGTCTTCAGTGCCTCCGGATCAATCTGCGCATAACATCCCGCAACTACAATGACGGCATCGGGATTTTTCTTTCTTGCCCGGTTGATCATCTGCCTGCTCTTGGCCGCAGCCGTATTTGTAACAGCGCATGTGAATATCAGTGCAATATCGGTACTTTCATCGAATCCGGTGCGCTCATATCCCTGCTGCTCCATCATGGAAGCAACACTTTCTGTTTCATAATCATTGACTTTACAGCCAAGATTCTTCACTGCAAACTTCATAGACGCACCTCCGCCCATTCAGCTATAACGGAACAGGCATACACAGACGCTGTTTCAGCGCGGAGAATACGCGAACCCAGGCTGACCGGCTCAAACCCTGCCGCCGCAAGTTTTTCAACTTCCTCCTTCGAGAATCCGCCTTCCGGTCCGATCACAACGGTAATACTGCTGCCTCCGAGGCATTCCGACAGCATTCTTCCGGTTCCGTAAGCATTTTCATATGCCGCCAGGTTTGCGTCACCCATGTATTCTTTCAGATGGTCAAAATCCGTAATATCTGTCAGTTCCGGTATGCGGCTTCTTTTGCATTGTTCCGAAGCCTCCCTGAGAATTGCCGTCCAGCGCTCCTTCAGTCTCAGGCTCTTCTCTTTTTTCTCCCTGACAACACAGCGGCTGGATTCAAAAGGAACAATTCTTGACACACCGAGTTCAGCTGCCTTCTGAAGCACAAATTCCATTTTTTCCCTTCTGATCAGTGCGGCGCACAGAGTTACGGAAACACTGAGTTCATTGTCATTCGGGTCTTCAGATTCAACCATTGCCGCAAATTCCCTGCCTCTGGGGTATGCATCCGCAAAATAACCCTTGCCATCATAAACAAGCCTGATCCGCTCATGATTCATTCTTAAAACATCACGTGCATGATGCGCCTGTTCCTTTGTAAATATATATTCTTCGCCGGTTTTCAGCGGCTTATCCGCAAAATACTGCTGCATAATCTATCTCATCAATCCGCTCAGATCATGAATCACGTATGTAGGTTTCATTTCTGATTTCAAAATATTCTCGGGCAGTTCTTCATCACCCATCAGCCAGGCTGTCTTTACTTCTGCCGCAATCCCGGCTCTGATTGCTTTATTCAGGTCATCCGAAACAAGGACTGTTTCATCCTTCAGGGCATTCAGACGCCGCATCGCTCTCTGTATGACTGTCTTGCACGGCTGGGCAAACGATACAGCCTTTTTGCCCGAAGCAGCTTCAAGCATCGAAACAACCGCACCAGGTCCAGGAACCCATCTTCCCTGGTAAAGCTCCCTCGGACTGCTGTCCAGCTCAATCAGGGACGCACCCTTCTGAAGCAGTGAAAGCAGGTATGAATAATCGGAAAAAGCTGCATTTCTGTCTGTGCCGACAAATACCCAGTCAGCATCTGATCCGTCAACCTGAAATCCTGCATCACGCAGTGTCTGCTTCATTCCCTTGCCGCCCAGGCACCCTGCCCTGTTTTTCTGCGGGCACCGTGCAGCGATTGAATCAATAGCCGCAGTCAGCGACGTATAGATATGCTCAGAACTGATATGCCTGCAGCCGACGTTCCGCAGGGCAGCCGCAATGCTCTCCCTGTTTCCCGTTGTTTTGTCGGTAAGAATCAGATATCCGCATCTCTTTTCTTCAAGAGAATTAATAAATTCGATCGAACTTTCGTCTGCAGTTCCGCTTTCATTGAACATACAGGCGAGTTCTATAAGCCAGTAGTTTGCAATCATGCAATAAATTATAGCATGCCCCGTCTGTCAATGTGGTATCATAAGAAAACAGTGAAAGGAAAAACTGATGAAGGTACTGCATAAAATCATATTAATCCTCTCTGTTCTGGCAGCACTTGCCGCGGCAATGGTCTATGATGCTTTTTATGCTTCTGTCAACCGCTTTGCGGTCAGATACGAAACCCTGTCATCGATATATATCCCGGAACAGATGAACGATGTCACGATACTGTTCTTTTCCGACCTCGACTACGGAACATTCATGAACAGCAGACGTCTCGGCAAACTGGTCGATACAGTCAATGAACTGTGCCCCGACATTGTGATTTTCGGCGGAGATCTGTTTGACAATGATGTTCCCTATATTTCGGCCGGCTTTACTCAGGAAATTACTGACGGCCTCAAGCGGATGAAAGCCCCTCTCGGCAAATTTGCCGTTATGGGTGACTTCGACTACCGGAACGCTTATACCGAAAAAACCGTAAGGCAGATACTCTATGACGCTGACTTCGAACTTCTTTACAACAGCAGTGTCCTGCTCAGAAACACCGGCAGCTCCTCAGTTGCCCTCACCGGAATTGACAGCGGACTGAACGGTCACCCAGACATCAACGCGGCTTTCGCGAATATCTCCAGAGCCGCATATAATCTTGTTATATGTCATACCCCGGATACCGCATCGGATGTGCCGGCAGACCTGACTGACTATTATATTACGGGTCATTCCCACGGCGGTCAGGCATACTGGTTCCTCGGTGCTCTGTATACTCCGGAAATGGCCGAAGAATTCTTCCGCGGCAAAACATCAGTCAGGGATATCTTTACGGTCGATATCTCTTACGGTGTCGGCACTACTGTAAAAGATGTCCGCTTTCTGTGCAGCGCAGAGGTTGTGCTGTACCGGCTGCGGCATGAGGAAATACTCTCTCAGTAAAAAAAGAAGCACCTGTCTGAAAATTCAGTCTGCCGTGCTTCTTTTTAATGTTCTGATATAAGCCTTCTGCTCATCATTCAGACGGAAGCTTTCCACACCCTTCTGAATTGTTTTGTTGTGCGTCCATGCATCCAGCCTGTTTTCCTCCAGTATTTTCACTGCACTGTCATATTGTTTTGCCAGTGCCGTCGCAAAATACCAGGCTTTCATCATATTCACATAATACTCATTACTTTCAACAGCCAGAACAAGTTCCATCTGTTCCGGTTTAAATAATTCATTCAGATACATGGACATCAGGCACCCGATTCCGTATCTCACGGTATACGTATGTCCTGATTTCAGCCATCCGCGTATTTCCTTTTCAAGCCCGCCTGTGTGCTTCCTGAATACTTTTACACTCATCTGGTCACATGTTGCCCAGTTATCCACGTACGGAAGGAAATCCCTGACATGCTGAAGAGCATTCTCATAGTCTTTCATACCGCTGATCAGAAAGGCATGGAGCTGGTTTTCCTCAAAATACCTGTGCGGCAGCGCTTCAAGAAAACCTGATATATCTTCATGGGCAATCTTTCGCGCAAGAGCACGAAGCTGCGGGGTCCTGATTCCGATAACGGTGCTGCTGTCGATATTCGGAATCAGCCTGCTTGTGAATTCAGCATAGCTGCTGTCCCTCATAGACATCAGAATGCTTAGGATTTCATTTTCAGTCATATTCAAAAACCCCGTTGACCACGGGAATTATTTCAGAACGCGGATCAGTTTGAGCGCATATTTGTTTCTTTCGCCGGGTCCGCAGTTGGAGAGCTGTGAGATCAGTTCATAAATCTTCAGCTTTTCATTGGTGCTGTAGCTGTCATCAGTTTCAACAGCTCTGATGATCAGATTCAGATTATCCAGGAATTCACTTTCCGTGGATTCCTTTCCGTGTTCGTAAATTCTCTGGAATGCTCTTGCGATCTTTCCGTCATGTTTTTTAAATAATCCCATAAATACATTCATGCAGGCTGATATGTGCAGTCTGCATCAATCTCCTTTCCTTCCGGTTTGCATCGGTCCGGAATACCGTTTGAATCTTCGCTTCTGCACGTCTGATAACCTGCCTTTACGGCAGTCATCAGAGAAAGTCCTCGGCTTCCGCCGGATGAACCGTGACGGTGGTCATATTTTCGATACAGTCCGCTATCAGCTTATCATAATCAAATTTCTTCTCAAATCCCTCAGCCTTTTCAATTGTCGGCTTGGTTACCGGATTTTTCGGATCAAAAATCGTACAGCAGTCTTCATAAGGCAGAATTGAGGTTTCATAGGTGCCGATCTTTCTGGCAAGATCAATAATCTCATTCTTGTCCATGCAGACGAGCGGTCTGATCACAGGCATTCTGATCACCGCATTGATGCATGCAATAGATTCCAGTGTCTGCGACGCAACCTGTCCGATGCTCTCTCCGGTTGCGATGGCAAGGCAGCCCTTTGACTGAGCTATCTTCTCGGCAAGCCGGTACATCATTCTGCGCATCAGAGTTACGGCATAAGGATCTCCTGCTGTTTTATAAATCTCGAGCTGAAGGTCAGTGAAGTTCACGATATGCACGCGCATTCTTCCCTGATTATATACACTCGTCATCTGCGCCAGATCAAGAACCTTCTGTCTGGCATTTTCACTGGTATACGGCGGGGAGGCAAAATGAACTGCCTCAACATCCAGACCGCGCTTCATCAGCTCATATGCCGCAACCGGCGAATCGATACCTCCTGACAGCATGAGAAGGACTTTTCCGTTGATTCCCGTCGGATATCCTCCTGCACCGGGAATTTTTTCGGATGTAATATAAGTATCCCCGGCATGCACTTCGATACGGATCTCGAGTTCAGGGTTATGAACATCCACCTTCAGACCGGTATTCCTCAGAATCTCCCCTGCAACGGCGCGGTTGATGCCGTCACTGTTCAGCGGGAATGTCTTGTCATGTCTTCTGGTAATCACCTTAAACGTTTTTTTGTCTGTCTCACGTGCGATGTTCAGGCATTCATTCTGAATCAGCGCAAGATCTGACGGGACTTTCCGTGTGAATGAAAAGGAACTGATGCCGAAGATTTTCTGAAGACGGCTGCTGATGTCTTCAGGATCTTCATCGGTCAGCCTGATATAAATCCGGTCATGGGTACGCTGATACTTAAGTTCGGGATAATCCTTCAGAATATGCCGGATATTCTGGTCAAGCTTCCTGATAAAGTCTTTTCTGTTTTTACCTTTCGTGCTCAGTTCTCCGTAACGGATCAGCACTGTATCATATTTAACCATAATGACTGATAATCTCCTTCAATGCCTCAATAAACAAATCAATTTCCTGAGGTGTGTTGTGATAGGAAAGACAGACCCTGATGCAGCATGATGCCCGTCTTTCACTGAAGCCCATGGCTGTAAGCACATAGCTCGGATTATTTGATGCCGATTCGCAGGTGCTTCTTGCACTGACCATAAAGCCCCTGGCATTCAGAGCATTCTGCATCACTTCACTCGGAATCTTTTCATACGAGAAATTAACCGTAGATACAATACCGTCATCCGGACTGTTGATTTCAATGCCTTCGATTTCTTTCAGACCCTTCAGAAGTCTTTCCTTCATGCCGGCAGTATAGTCATGATATTTCTTCTGATTCTCAAGAGCAAGCCGCAGTGTTTTTGCAAAGACAATGTCTGCGGGTGAATTGCTTGTGCCTCCGCGCAGACCGTATTCCTGTTCTCCCCCGCTGATCAGGGGTTCCAGCTGAACATGCGCCTTTTTCACCAGAATTCCGCTTCCCTTGAGGCCTTCCAGCTTATGCGCGGAAACCGATGCCAGATCAATATCCTTCATTGAGCAGGCAATCTTTCCCATAGCCTGCGTCATATCCACATGCATATAGGCATGACTTTGTTTTTTGACTATTTCCTTGATTTCATCAATCGGAAAGATCGCTCCGGTTTCATTGTTGACCTGCATCAGGGAAACAAGCGCCGTATCACTCCGAAGTGCCTGCCTGACATCATCGGCTGATACAATTCCGCGGCTGCTTACAGGAAGATATGTAACCTCGTATCCGAAGACACGCTCCAGCTGACGGCATGAATTCAAAACCGAAGAATGCTCAATCTGTGAAGTAATGATATGCTTTCTGTCTTTTGAGGCAAACATGACGCCCTTGACAGCCAGGCTGTTTGCTTCACTCGATCCGGAAGTAAATATAATCTCGTTACTTTTAACGCCTAAAAGCCCGGCTGCTGCGGCACGGGCTTTCTCCATCATTCTGTGTACTTCCGTTCCTTCGTCATATAATGATTCACTGTTGACAAAATACTTTTCAAGCAGTGATTCATACGTCTTCAGAACTTCGGGATGTACAGCTGTTGTACTTGCGTTGTCGAAATAAATTCTACGCTGCACTCTTTGCATTCTCCTTGATCATGTTCTCATAGTTTCCCGGATGGATCTTTTCGATTGTCGCAATGGCAATCGTCAGAGCCTGTGTGTAGTCACCGTTGCGGAAACATAATTCGGAACGTGTCAGCTCAGAGTCGATATCAGCGTATGTACTGCGGTAGCGGTTGCCGAATACAATTGTGTTTTCAACCATGACAACTGTTGCCACAACATTGTTGACGTTGTTGTAAAGCTTGTAAATAAAGTCAATTGCTTCCTTGAGCGTGGAATTAAGAAGCTGAACATTCAGCGGTGTGCTGTTGATCAGCGAATCAAGGCTGTGAATATAAGAATTTGCCCTGCTCATGTCTTCTTCATACTGCTCGGAAATATTCGGAAGCTTGTATTTTCTGATCTTGACCTGCATCTGGTTCATGATAACCTGCAGCTTGACCAGCTGTTTCTTTGCACGTTCCTCACCGCCGGAGGCATTGTCGATTTCCGCTTTGATTTCCTTAATGGAATTATTGCACATCGAAAGATTCTCATTGAGTTCCTTCATGCTGACAAGCAGGCTTGTGGAGGAGGAAGAATTCTCCTGATAAGCATTAAACACTTTGGGCATATCAAGAGCAACATTCTTCAGATTTTCGGAAGAAACAGCAATTTTGTCTGCCATTCCTGCCAGACCGAAACGCTCGGATATTCTTTCGTACTGTGTTTCGATATATTTCTGATTCTTATCCGCTTCATTGTAAAGCGCAGTTGTTTCGGCAGCCAGCTGATTGAGCTGATCAAAGTTTTCCCCTTCACGCTTTACCTGTTCATCCATCTGTGACAGACGCTTCTTGTAGTCATCCAGATGTTCACGGACATTGGTGGGATCGCCTGCCTTCAGACGGACAAGATCCTCTTTAAGTCCGTTGGTGATAACACTGAGATTCTTTTCAATCTGAAGATGCTTGAGATAAACTCCCCTGTCCCTGTTTTCAACATAATCGTGATGGAGAACTTCAGCCATCTTCGGCACGACGCCTCTTGCATCATCAAGCAGTTTCGGGAATGAAGAAATCATCTCTTCCAGTTTGGCCATGGAAGCTTTGATATTGACGAGCTCAGCACTTGCTTTTGCAAAATCAGATGCATACATCCATTCTTCAAAAGCAGAGAACATCTTCTCGGTATCAGTAATATTGTTTTCGATAGTCGGCCAGAGATACGAAAGCTGCGACTGTGAATTATTGGCATTTGCCTTCAGACCACGGAACTGGTTCTTGAGTTCCGTCACTTCTGTTCTCTGTGCTGTCTCTTTTTCCAGAATGCTGTCAAGCAGTGCATCAAGGGCACGCACCTGCTTTTCGCCGAGTGCAACGGAAGCCTCAAGATCAGCGAGGTCCTGCTTTGCCTTCTTCAGCTTGCCGGCCAGAATCTCATCTTCGGTATCAGCCAGTGTCTGAGAGATCTGCTTCAGATTTGCCTCAGCCTTGTCAAAATCATCCTTGGAGCCGGCTACTTTAGCCATGGACTCCTGTTCGACGCGGCTGATTGCTACAGCTTTGTTCAGCTTAAAAGAAAGCGGAACGCTCTTAATCGTGTTATAGCGCACTTCAAGACTTTCAAGCTGTCTTCTGTATTTTGCGGATTTGGCTTTTTGGATGATAAACCAGAGGATCAGTAAAACAACAAGCACAGCAATTGCAATTACAACACGGATATCTGACAGATATTTCAAAATGGCATCCATTGATTCACCTCATTCGTATACTGTTCTATAATACCACAGAATCCTGTATTACTGACACACACTTTCCGTTGACTTTGATATTAGCTTTTGATATATTATTTGAGCGTCAAATAATGGCAGCATGCAGAGTCATGAGGTCAAGCGTTGTTAGGAGGATATTCTCTTACCGGAGTAACTTGCTGCATAAAGTGAAACGGATAATAACAACACAGCTGGATGATGATCTGCACCTGTTGTTGTTTCGCCAGTTGTCATAAGGAGGAAATAACACATGGCACGTTACACAGGTCCGGTTTGGAAGAAAGCCAGAAGGCTCAGCTTCTCCGTTCTGGAAACCGGCGAAGAGCTTAAGAAGAGAACTTATGCTCCGGGTCAGCACGGCCCTACAAAGCGCGTTAAACTCAGCGGCTACGGATTACAGCTTCGCGAAAAGCAGAGAGTCCGCAACATGTACGGAGTAAATGAACGCCAGTTCTACAACACATTCGAAAAAGCATCAAAACTTGAAGGTATGGCAGGCTACAACTTCCTGGTTATGCTCGAGAGCAGACTTGACAATCTCGTATACCGTATGGGATTTGCAAGAACCCGCAAAGCTGCAAGACAGCTCGTCAACCACGGCCATATCGAAGTAAACGGAAAGAAAGTTGATATCCCTTCCGCTCAGATCAAGACAGGTTCTGTTATTGCAGTCCGTGAGAATGCAAGAAACATGAAGCCGATCAATGAATCCCTCGACTCCAACTATGCAGCACCTGCATTTGTCACAGTCGACAAGGAAAACAAGAAAGGCGTATATGTACGCATTCCTGAACGTTCTGAACTGAACCAGGAAATCAACGAAGCACTCATCGTTGAATACTACAACAGATAAGTCCTTTCAGTAAAGACTGCATGTGTCACGCATGCGGTCTTTTTTTTGCATTCTTCCCTGCCTGCATTCTCCCAAAAAACAAAAAGGATATCACATGTGATATCCCTTAGCCTGATTTTTATCAGAAATCGCGTTCCATATGATGCCGGATAATAACCCTGATGATGTCTGCCGCAAGTTTTACATCATCATTGCATACAACATACCTGTAGTTTCCGGTCTGCTTTAATTCCCTGGCCGCCTTGGCAAGCCTCTGCTGAACAATTTCCTCAGGTTCCGTGCTTCTGCCGCGGATTCTCTTTTCCAGTTCCTCCATACTGGGCGGAACAATGAAAATCGTCAGTGCATCGGGAACTTTTTCAACAACCTGACGGCACCCGTTCACTTCAATCTCAAGCAGGACATTCCGTCCTTCGTTTCTGAGTTTCTCAACGGCAGCCAGCGGTGTCCCGTAATAATTGCCCACAAATTCCGTCCATTCAAGAAGTCCGCCTTCGTTGATCGTCTTCTGGAATTCTTCTTTGGAAACAAAGTAATAATTTACACCGTCTGCTTCTCCGGGACGCATTTCTCTTGTTGTCATTGAAACAGAATAGGAAAGCTTCAGATCCTCATCATTGATAAACTCATTCAGAACAGTTCCCTTTCCTACACCGGAAGGTCCGCTTATAACTATTAACAGCCCTTTGTCTTTCATATTAATAACTCCGTTTCTTTCTAATAACCTTACTAGCATAAGGTTGCTTCGTCAATCATGATATAATGTCTAACGAGGTAAATTCAAATGGCACTTGATGGTATTCTGCTCTGTAAAATTATTCCCGGAATCTGTGAACATCTTCCGGCAAGAATTCAGAAAATATATCAGATCGCTTCTTCCGAAGTGCTTTTTCAGATTCACGGCAGGTACGGAAAAGCTCAGCTGATGATCTCCTGTCACAGTCAGTATAACAGAATGCTCATAACAGAAAAAAATTATCCGACGCCTGATGAACCGTCCAATTTCGTAATGGTTCTCAGGAAATATCTGGAAGGTGCGACGATCACAGGCATCGAACAGAAAAATCTGGACCGCTGGTGCGTAATGAATATCAGAAGACGCAATGACCTGGGTGATGCGGAAACCATATACCTGTATGTTGAACTTATGGGGAAATATGCCAACGTCATTCTCGTCAGCCGGGACAATATCATCATTGATGCCCTGAAGCGCATTCCTCCGTTTGAGAATTCCCGGCGTATCCTTCATCCCGGTGCCCGGTTTAAGGAAACTCCAGCACAGGATAAGCGCAATCCGTTCGAGGATCCTCATATTGAGGAAGGAAAATCGCTGACACAGCAGTTTTCCGGCTTTTCCCCGTTTCTTTCAAAGGAAGCTGAATACCGTATGTCACGCGGACAGAGCTTTTCTGATTTCATGAAGGAAATTCAGGACAGCACTTCGATTTTTATTGCCGGCGGCAGCGATAATCCTCCTTTTCACTGCATAGATCTGAAATCAGTCGGTCCCTGTACGGAATATCCCCTTTTTGAGGGATTTGATGTTCTTTACTATCACAAAGAAGAAAAAGACCGCATCAAACAGATCAGCGGTGATATATATCATGTCGTAAAGCGTGAACTGAAGCATCAGAAGCTCAAATATCCCCGTCTTCTGAAAGAATATGACGAAGCGATGGACTGTGACCGCTGGAACAAATACGGTGAACTTCTCTATGTTTACGGAGTCGGTGACACAAAGGGAAAAACTTCAATTGAACTTGAAGATTACGAAACAGGCAGTCTTGTTGCGGTACCGCTTGATCCCCGCCTTGACGGTAAGCGGAATGCACAGAAATGCTATCAGAAATACAGCAAGCTGAAAAAAGGACAGAAATATCTGCAGGAGCAGATCGAAATCTGCAGCACCGAGATCAGCTATTTTGAAGGACTTATTGAACAGCTTGATCTTGCCGATTTTGATACTGCCGAGCAGATCAGGCAGGAGCTCGTCAAAGGCGGCTATATGGACGAAAAGCGCGGCCGCAGGAACCGGCGCAAAAAGAAAAATGAAGAGGTACAGCCGCACACGGTCATCTTTAACGGAGTGCAGATTTCATACGGAAAGAACAATCTTCAGAACGAGGCTCTTACCTGGCACCGCTGCCGCAAAAGTGACATCTGGCTGCATGCCAAGGATTATCACGGATCTCATGTCGTAATCCATACCGAAAATCCCGGCGAAGAGACCCTGCGCTTTGCTGCATGCCTTGCCGCATACTTTTCCAAAGGAAGAAATTCCTCATCAGTTCCGGTGAACTACTGCAGGGTGTCCGCCCTGAAAAAAATACCCGGCGGTAAACCGGGTATGGTGCAGCTTGGTTCTTATAAAACAATCTATATTGATCCCGATGCCGCAGCACTTTCAGCACATGGTGTTGTTACCGGCTAGTCCTGCACGGCAGCACCTTCATCCGCCAGTCTGATCAGCTGTCTGACTTCAAACATACGGAGTTTCCTGTACTGTCCCTGTCTGAGATTTCCGTATGTCAGAAATCCGAACTGCTTTCTGTCAAGGCGCGTCACTTCAAATCCGAAATACTCCATCATTCTCCGTACTTCCCTGTTTCTTCCTTCAAAGATCGTAATGTAAAGTACGGTCTTGTTTTTGTTTTCGTTTCTTTTGACGATGAATACTTCAGCCGGAAGTGTTTTCCCGTCTTCCAGTTCGATTCCCCTGCTCAGCATGCGCGCCTGCTGGTCCGTCAGCACACCGTTGACCGCACACTCGTATGTCTTGGGAATATGATGCCGGGGATGCGTCATTTTATATGAGAAATCGCCGTCATTGGTCAGCAGCAGAAGCCCGGTCGTTTCAAAGTCGAGTCTTCCGACAGGGAAAATGCGGTGCCTGTCATCGATATACTGCATTACCGTATCACGGTCCTTATCATCCGAAACAGTACAGAGCGTATGCTTCGGCTTGTTCATCAGATAATATACTTTTTCCTCTTTGGTGAGTGCTTTCCCGTCAACCGTTACAGTATCAGAAGATTCAGCCTGAAAACCCAGTTCCGTAATCACTTTTCCGTTGACTGCAACACGGCCCTCCCGGATCATATCCTCAGCTTTCCGCCTGGAGGCAAGTCCGCTTGCCGCTATGATTTTCTGTAAACGTTCTGCCATAATACCTCCTAGTGATGATTCTGCGTATTCCCCCAGAAACTGCTTCCGGCTTTGCTGTAATCGTTCATGAGCATCACCGGTATTCTTCTGAATTTCGGATATTCATCCTTCAGCATCATACATGCAGTGAGCCTTTTATGCCCGTCAATGCATTGAAAAGTTCCGTCTTCCTTCCGGTTGACTTTTACGGCAATCGCAAGTCCGCGCTTTTTAATGCTTTCATACAGTACATTGCCGGGATCTCTCTGCTCAAACTCAATATCATCTATATCTGCAATCGTATTAATCATGATTTATCTTCTTCCTGTGCCGCCTTTTCTATATCCTGCAGCGAAAGCACCTGTGTATTAAGAATTTCGATTGCCTGCGTTACTTCGAGATCAGTATGATCCCTGATCACTTTTTCCGTATTCTCTTCATGTCTTCTTGCTGCAAATTTCCTGCTTCTGTATTCTATCAGAAGTCTGATGAGAAGCCAGAGAATCAGGGCACCTGCCGCGATGCCTACATATTTGGCAAGCATAAGCTCAAGATCTTTTGAACTGCGCTCATGGGAGAACGTTTCAACGGGATCTGTTCCCTGGTAGTGGTTGGAGGTTCTTCTGGCTGTCAGAACAAATTCGCCTGTATGTGCAGACATAAAGCTGATCGTATTCTCAGTCTGTCTCGTATAGCACAATTCGATATCCCCGTCTGTTTTGTCATAATACATGACGGTAAATACATCCCCTGCTTCGGAATGCTTCGGCAGTGCAATCGTATAAACCAGCGGATCTGATATCTCCGTCTCCTCCATATTTTTCAGAAGCGTTACCGTGAATGCACCCATATCCCTGCAGTTTCTGCTCTCCAGAATATCCGCAAACGCTGCAGCATGCTCTTCTTCAATTCCCTCGGTAATCCGGATACGGTACGTATCCGCATCATACTTATCTTTTTCAAGAGAATTCCCGAGAGGAAGCGATACACATAATCCGGAAACGCCCAGACGGTAGCTGTTCCTGTCGACTACGTATTTGATTCTGTCCTGATAAGCTTTCCAGCAGATTTTGTCAAACTGACGCATCTGTGCCTGTGTCAGATAGGGAAGAACATTGCTGTCGATCTCTTTCTTCAGAGCAATGATCTTCTCAGCCTCTTCTTCAGCGAGAGTTTCGGTGTCACGGTATTTTTCGATGGCGTTCACGATCTTTTCCTTGATCACGGCTCTCATGGAATCCTTTTCAGCGCTGACGCTGATCGGATACATGACGGTGCATCCGGCAAAAGTCACAGCAATCTGCTGATCACCTGCTTTGGTAAGATCAAAACCGGAAAGCATGGACGTTGTCATGTCATATGTTTCCCTGCTTCCGTCTTTAAATATAACCGTTACTTTGCCGCCCTTAAGATCCACACGGTCATTCAGCTCATAATCGGTTTTGGGCATCGAGCTGATCTCAATTCCGGACACATCACGGTATTCAGCTGTATATACAATATCCGCATCGATATTCCCGGTATCCATATCCCATTTTTCAAACAGAGAATGGGCCTTTTCAGGTCCGGTTATTACGGCATCACTGCCGGTTTCGATCGTATAGGAAACATTTTCCTCACCGCCGGCAAAAGCACCGCCGTCAGATTCAAAAGTCACCAGTGCATATTCCTTTTCCGGTATCCTGCGCTCATTGAGAACAAGCTGCACGGCATTCTTCCTGATATATCCGACATCATTCCTGAAATCATACAGATAATCCAGATCCACTTTCTTTTCGTCATTCAGCGTTGCCTCGCACTGAACCGCATACCAGTCACCGTTTTCATCGGAAACCTCGCCGATCACGGTAAATGCCATGTCGGGCATTGTCCCGGTTTTGTATAGAATCGTTGATCCGTCCGGATACTGATAAACATCAGTGTCTGATTCCACGGTTCTGACGGCAAGCACCTGCGAATTAAAGTCCTTCAGGCCGAACATCTGATCAAGCTGATAATACTGGGAGGCACTTTTCTCACCCCAGTACGGATCGGAAGAATACTTGACGTTCATCCCTGCCGACTTGTTGCCGAAAAAGCTTCCGTGGAACTGTGCCTTCATGGGACTGGCATAAGAACCGGAAATATAATATCTGGCATGAGCATATACAGAGTTTGTGATGCCTGAATACCGGTTCGCATCTGCCTCTGCCTGTGTATCATATGCTGCATGGGCGAAGAGATTGTTCTTTGTAAAACTGAGAGCGCTTCTGCCGAAAGCGGACTCGTTGACGGATACCGCAAGCATCATCAGTGCATTTGCACCGTATTCATACTGATACTGCCAGAATGCCTCAAGATTGCCGTAATACTGGCTTCTGGTAAGCGTATCGTCGGAACCGTCCTGCTCATTGTCCTGGTAAGTATCAATCGTGCCTTTGATGCCCATCGGGCCTGTCAGGGCGTCATTCATCTCTTTAAAGGTGACATTGGTCAGCGTCCTGTGTGAAACAAACTGATAATAGCAGTACCAGGGACTGTCCGGATTCACTGCATTTTCATGCGTATCATTTTTCAGATCATCAACAAGCACGGTAAAACCGCCGTCCTCATAGAAATAATGACCGTCATAGCTGTAATAATATTCATGCTCATTCAGATATCCGGGAGCTTCTCCGAGACAGTAAATATAGGAGTACAGATCATCGTCCATCTCCGTTTTGATTTCATGATAAATCTGCCCGTCCTGCACATAATACATCGACAGTCTGCGGCTGATCTGCTGCATGGGAACGATATCAACATTATCAATTGAAGTCTTTCCCCTGACGCCGGAAATCTGAAATATAACTTTGCCGCTGTCATCGGTATCGATATATGCCGCATCAATGCCGTAGCATCCGTTCAGTTCATTCCTCTGACTGTCTATGACATTTTCATAGCTCACGGTAAATTCACAGGCATCATCCGTATGAAAAATAACTGAAGCGTATTCCGCCCTGACAACGGTCCCGTCCTTAACTATGCCGAGATTGTCATATTCATCAAGCTTTGCCTCGTAATCCAGATTCAGCTGATATTCATTGTCATATGTTCCTATTTCAGTGTTGTCTGAAAAGTCGACAATGGTATAAGACGGCTCTGACTGTTCGCCGGTGTTTTCTTCAGCATGTACGGATTCCGCTGCAGCAATCATCAGGACTGCCGTGCACAGAATCGTTTTCATTAATAATTTACCCATATCGAAAATTTTACCATTAATCATAAATTAAGCAAATCACGGCAAAGCAGAAATCATCTGCCGCAGTGTTGCAGTCCCCTTCACAGGATAATCATCAGCCGGACAACCCTGCCGCATATATTCTCTGTATAAGCACACCGAAAAAACTGAATATGTTCCTCAGCCCCGGTGAGGATATATTCAGTTTTCTACATACAGCAGCATTGTATTCGGCCAGAAGGAATACTTTTTCAGGAACTCTTCGGGATTCATATAATGCCGCTGCCTGCCGTAAACTGCATTAAAGAAATGAAGACTTCCGTCCGGCCGCACATCATAAGCAGTGTAGTGGGCATTCTTTTTCATGGAATACAGCAGAATTCCGTTATTGCTGTATTTCATATGCCTGATGCAGCTGCGCTTCCCCAGGGCATAATGAACATCAAGTCCCTGTCTGCGAAGCCAGCGGTAAAGCAGAAATATATTTTCTCCGAACATTTCACCTGTCAGTGATTTATCTCCGAGTCCGTGCGCAGTTTCATACATCGTTTTTTCCATGCCGTTCATTTTCA
>JAILGV010000114.1 GCA_024696355.1 Solobacterium sp. | reverse complement strand
AGAGCCGCTCTGAGCGGAAACAAACTTACCATGAACCTCGGATATTCACACCCGGTTGAAATGGAAGTACCTGCAGATCTCAAGGTTGAAGTTCCTGATGCAACAACGATTCTGGTTTCCGGCATCGACAAGCAGAGAGTCGGAGAATTCGCTGCTGAAGTAAGAGCCAAGAAGAAGCCTGAACCTTATGGCGGAAAGGGTATCCGTTATTCTGATGAGAAGGTACGCCGTAAGGAAGGTAAGACGGCTGCGTCCAAGAAGTAACGGGAAGGAGAGAGTAATATGCTGAAAAAGACAAAAAAGAATGAAGAACGTCTGCGCAGACATAAGCGTGTCCGCAGAGTGGTCAGCGGAACTCCCGACTGCCCCAGACTGAACGTATTCCGTTCCAACAAGGGAATCTACGCACAGGTAATTGATGATACAACAGGAAAGACACTCGTTTCCTCAAGCACACTGATTCTGAAGCTTGAAAACGGCGGAAATATCGAAGCTGCCAAAAAGGTTGGCGAAGATATTGCCAAAAAGTGCCTTGCTGCCAATATCGAATCCGTAAGATTCGACAGAGGCGGATATGTCTATCACGGAAGAGTCCAGGCACTGGCTGATGCAGCCAGAGAAGCCGGCCTGAAGTTCTAAGGGAAAGGAGATACAGATAAAATGGCAGAACGTGAACGTAAACCATTCAGAAAAGCTCGCGAACCGAAAGAGTTTGATGATGTAGTAGTCTCCATTAACCGAGTCAGCAAAACCGTGAAGGGCGGCCGCAGAATGAGATTCGCTGCTCTTGTAGTGATCGGTGATCACAAGGGCAGAATCGGATTCGGAATGGGTAAAGCTGCAGAAGTGCCTGATGCAATCAAGAAGGCTACTGAAGCAGCAAATAAAAATGTATTCAATGTACAGCTGGTTGAAAACAACCGTACAGTACCGTCCGATGCAATCGGCAGACACGGTGCAACATCCGTTGTACTGAAGCCGGCTGCTCCCGGTACCGGAGTTATCGCAGGCGGTGCTGTCCGTTCAATTCTTGAACTGGCAGGCGTCAGCGATGTACTGTCCAAGGTTATCGGAAGCCGTACAGCTGTCAACGTTGTATACGCAACACTGGATGCACTGAAGAAGATGCGTACAGTTGATGATGTCGCTAAGCTGCGCGACCTGAAAGTCAGCGAGATTCGTTAATAGGAGGGACTCTTTATGAAACTTAATGAAATGAAGGCAAATGAAGGTTCCCGTTTCGTTAGAAACAGAATCGGACGCGGACAGGGAAGCGGAAACGGCAAAACTTCCGGAAAGGGCCAGAAAGGTCAGAACTCCAGAAGCGGCGGCGGAGTTGCAATCGGATTTGAAGGCGGCCAGACACCTGCTTTCAAGAGATTCCCGAAGAGAGGTTTCACAAACTTCACACGTAAGGAATTCGCTGTTGTCAATGTTGAAGATCTCAATGTATTTGATGACGGTGTAACAGTAGACTTTGAGGCTCTTAAGGCAGCAGGTCTTGTGAAGAAAGAACTTGACGGACTCAAGGTTCTCGGAAACGGCAAACTTGAAAAGAAACTGACCGTCAAGGCAGCCAAGTTCTCCAAGACAGCTCAGAAGGCTATCGAAGAAGCAGGCGGAACAGCAGAGGTACTGTAATATGATGCAGACGTTCGCCAGCCTGTTTAAGAATAAGGAGATCAGAAACAAGATTCTCTTTACCTTGGCCATGCTGCTGATCTATCGCATCGGTTCAGCTATCCCGGTTCCGGGCGTTGACAGCGCTGCTGTCTCAGCGTCCATCGCAGATAACTCCATATTAAGCATGATGAATCTTCTCGGAGGCGGTGCCTTCGAGAGGATGTCCATCTTCGCACTTGGTGTTACGCCTTATATCACATCAAGCATTATTATTCAGCTGCTGAGTATGGATGTCATTCCGGCTTTGACAGAAATGGCAAAGTCCGGTCAGTCGGGACGTCTCAAGATGGACCGTATCACACGTTATCTTGCAGTAATACTTGCATTTGTGCAGTCATTCTCCATGGTATACGGGTTTGACCGCTCATACGGAATTCTTGAAAACGCATCGTTCAGCGGATATCTGTTTACCGCAACAGTCCTGACTGCCGGTACACAGTTCCTGATCTGGCTGGGCGACAGAATCAGTGCCTTCGGCGTAGGAAACGGTATCTCAATGATTATCTTTGCGGGTATTGTTTCCAATATGCCTGCAACATTTGCACAGGTATTCAATATCGAGATTTCTTCCGCTGCACAGGGTGCTGCGTTCGGCGGAGTGATGCAGTTCGTAATGTTCTGTTTGCTGTATCTTGTGATTATTGTCGGCGTTGTAATTATGCAGCTGGCAGTACGCAAGATCCCCATTCAGTACTCTTCAAGCACTAACGTCCGCAGAGGAAACGACATTACATATCTGCCGTTCAAGATTAACTCTGCGTCCGTTATCCCTGTTATCTTTGCATCCTCGATCATAACAGCCCCGCAGATCGTATTAAGCTTCATCAATGCGGAAGCTTATCAGAAAGTAAGCAGCTTCCTGAGTCTTCAGAAGCCGCTGGGATTATGTCTGTACGCAGTGCTGACATTCCTGTTTACCTTCTTCTATACAGATCTGCAGGTAGATCCGGACAAGATAGCAGAAAATCTCGGAAAATCCGGAGCTTATATTCCGGGTATCCGTCCGGGAAGTGAAACTCGCACATACCTGAGAAAAGTTCTCAATCGTATTACGGTACTTGGTGCTACAGCTCTGACTGTTATTGCTGTGATTCCGTACATCCTGCCGATGGTGACTTCATTACCGTCATCAATCTCAATCGGAGGCACGGGAATCATCATCGTCGTCGGTGTTGCCATGGAAACCATGTCTGCACTTAAAGGTCAGCTGACTACAAAGCAGTACCAGGGATTCTTGAAATAAACAATAAATACAGGAGCAGAGAGTATGAACATTCTGATCATGGGTCCGGCAGGTGCCGGAAAAGGCACGATGTCTGACCTGATTATCAAAGAATTCGACATTCCGCACATTTCCACAGGTGATATGCTCAGGGAAAATGTAAGGAATCAGACTGAATTAGGCGTGCTCGCGAAATCCTATATGAATGCCGGAAAGCTGGTGCCGGATGATGTCATCAACGCAATGGTTGAAGACAGACTTCAGCAGCCCGACTGTCAGAAGGGTTATCTCCTTGACGGTTTCCCCCGTACGCTTGTACAGGCGGAAGCATTTGAGAAGATTGCCGAAAAGATCGGCAGACCCGTCGAGACAGTGCTCGCACTGAATGTTGACTTCGATATACTGGCTGAAAGAATTACCGGAAGAAGAATCTGTCCGAAATGCGGAGCGATCTATCATATCAAGAACAAGCCGAGCAGAACAGAGGGAATCTGTGATGAATGCGGTGCGGAACTGATTCAGCGCAAGGACGATACCGTCGAGCAGCTGAAGGTCCGTATGGATGAATATGAGAACAGTACAAAGCCCGTCATTGACTTCTATGAAGCCAAAGGCCTTGTATCAAAGATTGACGCTTCCCAGAATGCGAATGCAACATTCGCACAGGTAAAAGAAGCATTAGGAAAGGTTGCATAAACGATCCGATGCGGGTACAATATACAGGCCCGCATCGGGTTACCATTTAAGCAGAAAGAGAGAATGAATGGCAAAACAGGACGTCATTGAAATGGATGGTGAAGTAATCGACACCTATCCGAATGCTCAGTTCAAGGTGAAATTATCGAATGGAATGGAGATCCAAGCCCACGTTGCTGGTAAAATCCGTATGAACTACATACGCATTTTACCGGGAGACCGGGTCACCGTTGAAATCTCACCCTATGATTTAACACGTGGGCGCATTACCTACAGGTACAAGTAAACCAAGGAAATTGTCCAGGAGGCACTAGAGATGAAAGTTAGACCATCAGTCAAACCAATTTGTGACAAGTGCAGAGTGATCAAGCGCAAAGGCGTTGTTATGGTCATCTGCGAAAACCCCAAGCACAAGCAGAGACAGGGTTAATCAGGAGGAAAAAGAAACATATGGCACGTATTGCTGGTGTGGATATTCCTGCTAATAAAAGAGTAGTTGTATCCCTTACCTATATTTACGGTATCGGCCCGACAACAGCCAAGAATATTCTTGCTGAATGCGGCATCTCCGAAGATGTCCGTACGAAGGACCTTACAGATGCTGAGGAAACACGTATCCGTCAGGCTGTAGACAAAATCAAGACAGAAGGCGATCTGAGAAGAGAGCGCGCTCTGAACATCAAGCGTCTGATGGAAATCGGATGCTACAGAGGACTGCGCCACAGAAAAGGTCTGCCGGTCCGCGGTCAGAGAACAAAGACAAATGCCCGCACAAGGAAAGGTCCGCGTCGTACTGTCGCGAACAAGAAGAAGTAATCGGAGGGTCGGATAAATGGCAAAGGCAAAGAATACAAAAAACGCTGCTGCGGCTCGTAAGAAGAAGAACAGACGTAATGTGGCCAGAGGTGTTGCACACATCCAGTCCACATTCAACAATACAATCGTTACAATCGCTGACGAACAGGGCAATGTTATTTCCTGGAGCTCCGCAGGCGCTCTCGGATACAAGGGTTCCCGTAAGTCAACACCGTATGTTGCTCAGCTCTGTGCTGAAGCAGCAGCCAAGGCTGCAGTTCTTCAGGGTATGAAGACTGTTGAAGTAAATGTAAAGGGTCCGGGTCCCGGACGTGAAGCAGCTGTCAGATCACTGGCTGTTGCCGGACTTGAGATTACAGCAATCAATGATGTAACTCCGATTCCGCATAACGGCTGCCGTCCTCCTAAGAGGCCGCGTGGTTAATTAGAAGAACAGGAGGATTGATGCATGCAAAAGTTTGAACGCGCCGATTTTGAAGTAGCTGAATACGTAGAATCAGACAACTATGGTAAGTTCAT
>JAILGV010000107.1 GCA_024696355.1 Solobacterium sp. | reverse complement strand
CCCAAGCGTTCGGAATAGTATATTGAAAGGCCGGTCAGCTTTTATGCTTTCCGGCCTCTTTTTGGCTGTAAACCCTACGTTTATTTACAGGGGTTACCCTACGTTTATTTACAGGTTTTCTCTCCCTGCCCTACGTTCATTTACAATACCTTGTTTTGTTCATACTGCTGTCAGGATTTCCTTCTGAACAGACTGAATCCGATCAGCACCAGCAGTACGGCGATGCCTGCAGCGCTGACTTTAACGCCTGTTTTCAGGCCGGGAGGCATGAACTGCATCACGATATCATTGTCTCCTCTGAATACCTGTGTGCCGATCAGTCCGCCGTTTACCCTGTATGTCTTTACAAGTGATCCGTTAATGGATACCGTCCAGCCGTCACTGTATGGAACGGAGAATACGGCGAATCCGTCTTTTTCCGCTTCCAGTCCGGCATAGACGTTGTTGCCGTCGGCCACTGCGTCATAGCACTGTACTTCCTCATCGGAAAGCAGGGCACTGATTTCATCAAAGTCTTCCTTTGAGCATATGACTCTGGAGGTGATGACTTCGGACATATCCGGACTGTAGTCATCATATGTCATGATTCCTGTATATGTTTTTCCGAGATTAATGTAATCAAGATTCTGATACAGCTCCCAGTTTGCAAAGTGTCCGATCAGTTCCCCGTTTCGGAAGGGGTTGGAACCTTCGGTTCCGATGACCGCATACTTTGTGCTGACAAGGGTGAGGATATCAGGATTTTTGATATGGAATGTCCAGGGCAGGTAATCAATTACATTTTCCGGATCCAGCCTGACCAGATCGTTGGTGCTGTCCAGATATGTGCTGTCATAGATCATTGTTCCCTTGATGTTGAAATTGAGATTGTAATTGGTTGAGAGTCCGAAATAGCAGGAGATCGGATCAATATACGTTCTGTAGAAACTCAGTGCATTATGTTCATCCAGACCGAGTGACCAGCCGTTGAAGTATTCTCCTTCACCCATGACTTTCGTCATGCGGTCAGCGGTTTCCTTTGTCATGTCCGACTGGGTCGGATTGCCGAAGTAGGTATAATGGGATACCAGACACAGCTCGCAGATGATGACTGCAAGCGTAAGCGTCTTTTTGTCTGCGGCAACGGCAGCTGCTGTCAGGATCAGCGAAGGAATGCAGTACAGCAGCAGCTTATAGTCTGAAACGACGGAAGACCATTCAATATTCAGGATCCCTGCAAAAAGCGGGGTGCATCCTGCCAGAAGGATGACTGAGACAAGCATGGAAATCCAGAGAAGCTTTTTGTTCAGGCGCTTCGGATCATCCAGAACCGGAAGGACCATTGCAATCATCAGGAAGGAAACATTTGCGATCCAGCGGAAGCTCGGTTCACTGAATCCGTGCATCACCGATGACAGGATCGGAATCAGGGAGAACAGGGATACCAGGATCAGGATGATCAGGTTCATCGGCCGGTAATTCTTCTTTGTAAACAGCTGCGGCACAAGCAGTGTGCATACCGAGCCGGCCCAGAGGTAGACGGCCATGATCTGATGATTCGGTGTTGTATAGAGGTAGATATCAGAGATCGGGGCATTCCGGTATGCCACGATGCTGACAGGCGTAAACAGACCGCTGAGATAGTCCAGATAGGGGACAAGCGATTCATACAGCAGGAATGCGCTGCGCTCGCCGACTCTGGAATTTGAAAGAATATTGACGACTTCCGGAATCACAAACGCCCCTGAAAGCATGAATCCGACGATATAGTATCCGATCAGGATTACGGCATTCTTCATCATGTCCTTCATGTTTCCGTATTCTCTGTCCCACCGCCAGATAAAGTAGAGAACAGTGAACAGCGACGTCATGTAGAACAGATAGTAGCTGTTGAGGAACATGAAGAATACCATGAAGATAAAGAAGAATTTCTTTTTCTGCACGATATATCGGTCGACGGCAAGGAAATACAGCGGGATCCAGACGATGAACGAGGCAAAGAAGGGATCGCGCATAATCTGCAGGTTATAGGCACAGAATGCCCAGAGCAGCGATCCGCACAGCCTGACTGTTCCGGAGTGTCCGTTATAGCTGCTATAGGCATAGAAGCAGAATCCGGCTGTCAGAAAGCGCAGATATGTCATCCAGATGATCGCATCCGTATATGCCATGTCGGTAAAGGCAAAGAAATACTCATACAGATCATTGAAGTAGAACAGTTTGCTGGAATAGAAGTCATTCCCCAGAAAGCTTGACCAGTTCCAGAAGGGAAGCGTTCCGTCAGCCTGCCATGCCCGCACCATATTCCGCAGTGCTTCAAAGTTGGAAGAGTAGATCGTCCGCATATCCCAGCCCAGCATAAATGCCGTGCCGGTTTTGATATACGGATATACTATGGTCCCGAATATCAGGCTGATGATCAGAAACAGCCACAGGGGATTCAGCGTTATTTTTTTCTTCATTTCAAGTCCTTTATGAAAACCTAATTCATTATAACAATCTTTTGAAATATAATGATATAAGGCATTGTCCTCAAGATTGAAAGTCAATGGAAAAAATACTCAAAAACAAAACCAGACTGATATGCGCAGTTATTACAGCAGTGTTTTTACTGCTGTTTCTTCTGATCTGCAGGTGGACGCCTGCGGCAGGGGATGACTGGGTCTATGCTTCCGCGGGAAGGTGGAACAGTCCTTTTGAAAGAGCCTGGTCGTTTTATTTTACCTGGTCGGGACGTCTTCTCAGCGAGTTTTACGGTTTCCTGATCGCTCCTCATAAAAAGATATGGAATATTCTGAATCCGGTCCTGTTCACTTCGATCTATGTGCTGATTCTGAAGCTGACGGGGATCCGGAAACATCCCGTCTGTTCCTGCCTGCTTCTGTTTCTGCTGGTGTTTTCCGTCGGCTGGAGGCTGCGCATGCAGACATATACGTGGATCATGGGAACGACCTATGTGATACCGCTTCTGCTGTTTTTCATCTATCTTGTCCTGTTAAGGGAATGGCTGTCTGAAAACAAAGAATCAAAATTACGCATCTGGTTCCTTGCATCGCTGAATTTCTGCATTCCTCTTTATATGGAGAATGCGGCTGCGCTGATTGTCGGTGCCGATATGCTGGTGCTGATTTATCTGTTCCTGAAGGATAAGCCTAAAATGAAGAAAATGACTGTTTTCTTCCTGTTTGCCTGCATCGGTGCCGTGATCATTCTGAAGTCTCCGGGTGCTCACAGCCGTATGGTCAATGACAATGCCGGCTTCAATGCACTCTCTGTTTTTGAAAAGATTGCCATAAATTATGATGCCCTGATCGAGCATACCTATATTGAGCATCAGACCCTCACAATTGCGCTGTCTGCTGTATGTGCGCTGTATGTCATCACCCGCAGGAATCTCTGCAGGGTGAAATATCTCTGGGCTGCGTTCGTGCTTCTGTTTGCGGCAGCGCCGTTTGTTTCAAAAGGGTGGCTGTATCTTCTTGAAACAGCGGGGATGTTTGCGGTCTTTGTTCTGTACCGGGATGATGAGACAAAGATGTTCCGGTATATCTTTGTGCTTCTCTGTGCGCTGGGTGCCAACGGCGTCATGCTGATGTCGCCGATCTTTGACAGCAGAAGCGGTCTGTATTCCACATATCTTCTGTTCTGGCTTGTTCTTCTGCTGTTTGAGGAGATTGAGCTTTCGGTATATGCGGGATTATGCACGGCAGCTGCGCTCTGTGTATTATGCGGCATGCGCATTTATGCATATTATGATATGTATCACATGGTCCATCTGATCACGATCAAGCGCGACTCGCAGATTGAGTACTACCGGCTCAGACCTGATGCCGGGGATGCCTGGATTCTTGCCTATCCGGATGAATCCATCCATTCACCGAATGTGCAGGAGGGGGATACCGTGCATTCTGATGCATTCAAGGAATACTATTATCTGGATGAATCACTTCATCTGGTTTTCTATTATCTGCAGGACTATACTGCAGAAGCGATTCTGGGAGCTTAGTTATGAACGTATACGACTGGGATAAAACAATCTTTGACGGTGACAGCACGTTCGGCATGGTTATGTATGCATATACACACCGTCCCAAAACACTTCTTTCGATCCCCCGGACCGCTTTTTTCGGTCTTCTGTACGGACTGCATATTGTTGACAAACTGACGTTCAAGCAGAATATGTACCATATGTTTGTCATGATTGACGATATGGAAGCGTTTGTGGATGAATACACGGACACGCATATGAACAGGATCAAGCAGTGGTACAAAGACCAGCAGAGGGAGGATGATCTTGTGATTTCGGCCTCTCCGGAATTTCTGATCGGATCGTTCTGCAGAAAAGCCGGAATCCGTCATTACATGGCTTCCGTCGTTGATATTCATACCGGAAAGCATACCGGCATCAACTGTCACGGAAAAGAAAAAGTCAGGCGTTTCCGGGAGGCATATCCGGATGCTGTCATTGAAGAGTTCTATTCTGATTCAAGGAGTGATTCTCCTCTGGCCGAAATATCTGAAAAGGCATTTCTTGTGAAAGGCAGTGAAAGGGTTCCCTGGTAAATGAGTGTTCTGTCTCTGACATATCTTGCTCTGTCAGGTTTATCAGCAGTCTTTGTCTGGCTGTTTCCGGGCCGTACCCGGAAATATACGGTCATGCTGGTAAATATTGCTTTTCTTGTGCTTTTATGGAAATCGCCGATGGCCGTGTATTACTCCGCCGGTTTATGTGTTTATGCATGGCTTGCCGGACTTCTGCTGGAAAAGAAGCATCATAAAGCCGTATTGGCGGCATCTCTTGCACTGCCGGTGCTGGGTCTGTGCTTTTTCAAGTATGTCTATGATTTTACCGGCTGGTACATCATGATGCCGCTGGGCATTTCCTTTTATACATTCAAGGCGGTCGGATATCTGGCGGATATTTATGAGAACAGATTCAGAGCGCGTGACCTGATCGATGTATTTGATTATCTGATCTTCTTCCCGGCTTTTACGGCAGGTCCGATTCACAGACCGGCAGCTTTCTTTGAACAGCTGGAAAAACCCTGGACCTTTGATTACCGCGATCAGAAAAACGGCGTGATTCAGGCCGGTGCAGGCATGTTTCAGAAACTGGTAATTGCCGAGGAGCTGGCAAGACTGACGAAGCTGTTTCTCTACAATCCGGAGGTCAGCGGCTGGTATACATGGTTCGGCGTTCTTTTATATACCTTCCAGATTTATGTCGACTTTGACAGTTATTCCAATATTGCCATCGGTACGGCAAGGATGCTCGGGTTCCGTCTGGAGCGTAATTTCCATACCCCGTATCTGTCATCCTCGATCCAGGAATTCTGGAGGAGATGGCATATTTCGCTGAGCTCATGGCTGCGTGATTATGTTTATATTCCCCTGGGGGGAAGCCGGAAGGGAAGTCTGAGAAAGTATATCAATATACTGATTGTTTTCCTGGTGAGCGGCATGTGGCACGGAAGCGCCAAAGTGTTTATCATCTGGGGACTCGGTCACGGTGTTCTGAATGTCATTGAAGGCATGATCAGGGAAAAATGGGGGAAGCTGTACAGGACATGGATGAAAGCTC
>JAILGV010000093.1 GCA_024696355.1 Solobacterium sp. | reverse complement strand
AATGCATGAATATGCATCCGGAGGTGAAAGCCCGTATCCGCTGAATGAAGCGCTGGCGGATGCCTATGCGGCAATCCTGCTGAGAGAGGCTGCCGGAAGCGGGCAGGAAGCAGTATCGGAGCCGTTATATCTCAGGAAATAAACAGCATGCCTGTGCTCAAAACAGGCTGATTGATCAGGTTTGCGGAGGATGCACGCTGTGTCCTCCGTTTTTTAAATTCCGCGGATATTATCCGCGTTTTTATTGCGTCCTGAGAGGACATTGCCAAAGATAGGCAAAAGTTATTTTTAGTATGTTTTTTTCGTATTTTCCTTTGTCATGCGCGAATGCTAATTTTTAACTGCAGATAAGAAAATCAGAAAGAGAGGAACTGTGATATGAGGATCCCCAGAATTACCCAGGATCATCTTGGCGCAAAAAGCATCTTCTATATCGATGGTGAAATCTGCGGCAGTGAGGGAAAGCATCATATGCGCAATCAGATGTATGTCGAGGCATACTTCCCGCATGAACAGAAATATCCGTGGCCGGTTGTTTTCTTCCATGGTGCCGGACAGACGAACGTCAACTGGCTGATCACGCCCGACGGACGCATGGGATGGGCTGATTACTTCGTCTCGAAAGGTTATGCGGTGTACCTTTGCGAACAGCCTTCCCGGGGACGCTCGGCATATCATCAGGAAGACAACGGACCGCGGATGTACCATTCCCTGGAATCACTTCAGAGATTCATGTCCGATAACGGAAAGTGGCCGCAGTCATGCCGCCACACCCAGTGGCCGGGTGAAGGAACGATGGCATTTGAAGATGAAGCGGACAGGCAGTTCATTGCATCTCAGGTCGAGTATCTGATTCATAATTCAGATTCTCAGAGACTTGTTAAGGACTGTGCGGTGCGTCTGCTCAGAGAGATCGGGCCGTCGGTCCTGGTAACGCATTCGCAGGCCGGTCCGTTCGGATGGCTGATTGCAGATGAGGTTCCCGAACTGGTGAAGGGAATCGTGGCACTGGAACCGTCCGGTCCGCCGTTCTCCCCGGATCTCAGCTCATCAGCCGCACTCAATTACGGAATCGCAGACCTGCCGCTGCATTATGTTCCCGAAATCAAAAGCCCGGAAGACTTCCGTCTTGAACTGATGCCTTCCGATAATAAGGAACGTAATCCGGGATGGGTTCTTGCTGAACCGGCACCGAAGCTTCCGAATCTGGCAGGTATTCCCATCTTCCTGATTGTCAGTGAATCTTCATATCATGCCGGTTACGATCATCTGACAAGTCATGTTCTGAATCAGTGCGGTGTGAAGCATGAATTCATCCGTCTGGAAGAACAGGGGCTTTGCGGGAACGGACATATGATGATGCTTGAAAAAAATAATTGTGCAGTCGCTGATCTTATCATGAACAAAATTAAAAACATTCAGTAAAAAGGGAGAAATCATTATGAAAAAGGAAAAACAATTTAAAGTACCTCATTCACTGGCAATCATTCTGCTGGTAATGATCGCAGCCGCCGTTCTGACTTACATAATTCCGAGCGGTGCATTCGAGAGAGTTACGGATGCCGGAGGAAGAACCGTTGTTGTGCCGGGCAGCTACCATGTTGTTGAAAAAACACCGGTTAATCCGCTGTCTGTACTGACCTATGTATTCCCCGGTCTTCAGAGTGCCGGTCAGATTATCTTTGCACTGCTGTGCGCAGGCGGCGGTCTGGGAATCGTTCTTGCGACAGGAATGTTCCAGGGTGCTGCATGCTCAATCAGCAAAAAAGCAAAAGGCAGGGAGTGGATGGTCGTTGCCGGTCTGATGACTGTCTTCGCACTGCTCTGCATTCCCATCAATCTGAACTACTTCATCCCGTTCGCTCCGCTGGGAATTATTATTGCCATGGCTATGGGATATGATGCAATTGTAGGCATTTCAATCATCATGCTGGGCGGCGCTGTCGGTTTCTCCTGCGGTGCCATGAACCTGCCCAACACTGGAACTGCCCAGGCAATCGCCGAACTTCCGGTTTTCTCCGGAATGGCTTACCGTCTGTTCTGTATGATTCCGTTCCTGATCGTAACAATTCTCTTCGTCGTACGCTACGGTGAAATGGTGCGTAAAAATCCGGAAAAGAGTCTGGTATACGGAACAAAACTGGACTTCGGAACATTCGATGCAGACAATGTCCCTGAGTTTGAAAAGAAACATATCCCGGTGGCGGTTGTCGTACTGGCAAGTATTCTGTATATGATTTATGTTGCTATCTTCTCATCTCTGAATTTCCCCAAGTCTGCGGCTATCTTCCTGTATATGGGCCTGCTGTCCGGTATTGCCTACCGTATGGATATTGACCAGATGTGCAGAGAGTTCTGCAGCGGCGCCAAAGGCATGGCAACAACCGGCATCCTGCTTGGATTTGCCTATGCGATATCCGGCATTCTCTCAGCAGGCGGCGTTATGGATACGGTTGTCAATGCGCTGGCAGGTGCACTGGGATCATTCCCCAAAATCATTCAGGCTCCCGTCATGTTCTTCATGCACGTGATCATAAACTTCTTTGTTACATCAGGCTCCGGACAGGCTGCTGTCACAATGCCGATCTTCATCCCTGTGGCAGACCTGGTCGGCATGTCCCGTCAGACTGCAGTTCTTGCATTCAATTTCGGCGACGGATTCTGCAATTTCATTCTTCCTCACGCCGCTGCGACCATGGGCTTTGTCGGATGTGCCAATATTCCGTTCACAAAGTGGTTCCGTTATGCAATCAGGCTGTTTGCTGTATGGTGCGTCATCGGCTCCGTTCTGCTGATTGCTGCAGCGCAGATGGGATATTAGTTCTGTGAATTCCGTGCATCGGCACCGTATTGGTTTCAATAGAGCAAAAAATGCTGTAATATACTTTAAAGTATCTTGGGAGTCCGGATCATGAATGACAGGGAACTGCAGTATGTGGCAGTGATTGCAAAAGAAAAGAATATTACGCATGCGGCTGAAAAACTGCATATTTCCCAGCCGTCTCTGACGCAGGCTCTGAAGAAAATTGAAAATGAACTCGGCTGCCCGCTGTTTGTACGCCGGAAATACGGTCTGGACCTCACACCGGCGGGAAAGCTGTATGTTGAGATGGCAGAAGAGGTACTCGCGCGCATTGATACATTTCATGAGGAAATCGGCAGACTGATCAATCCCGTTTCCGGACGTCTGACGATCGGTGCCTCCTGGTACAATACGCTCCTTCTGCTGTCCGAAGTAATACAGCAGATGAGTATCCGGTACCCTTCGGTAGAGCTTGCGCTTGTGGAAAAGGGAACCGGTGAACTTACTGAAATGTTTCTTGACGGTTCCGTGGATATGATTCTTACGCACGAATATCCGTCAGAGTATTCACATCCCAAACGGCAGCTTTCCAAAGACATTGTTCAGGAGGTTCTGCTGAAAGAACCGTTCTGCATTGCGGCACATAAAAAATTCGGACTGCAGGAGGTCTGTGATCTTCACGATCTGGACGGTCTTCCGTTCATCAGCTTCAATGAAACACAGCGCATCTGCAGGATTACGAAGGCAGCTTTTGAGCAGGCCGGAGTAAATGTCAGGACTGTGGTCAGGACACAGAGTTTCCCCGGCGCACTGGATCTGGCAGCGCGCGGTGTCGGATTTGCCGTACTGCCGGAGTATTATGTCCGCAGGAATATCGGAAACAAACCGGTTCTGCAATGCTGCATTATCAGTCAGGTCAGTCATGCATACTGGTCAGTCTGCGTCTGGTACAGGGCTGCAGAATACTCTGATCTTATCAGGGAAGTGCTGTCTGTTCTGTATGAAACGGCTGCGCGGCTTGAAAAGGACGGGCAGCAGCGCTTCTGACATTTCATGAGCTGCCGGATAATCTGACTTTCATCCGTAATAAAATCCCGCCCTGCGGGCAGTGATGAACACTGTCTGCCGTGACGGGATTTTTCCGTTTTCTGTCTGCCGGAAACCAGGCAGCCCTGTGTCTGTGCTACAGAACGTGCACGCTTGCGGGATCAAATGCAACGAATGCCCTGTCTCCCACGTTGTAGATCTTTTTGTTCTTCGGGTTGAAGTCCGTGATTTTGACCAGGTCGTCTCCGACCATGACATGATAGTTCTGATAGTTGCCCATGAAGCAGGACAGGATGACTTCGCAGGGAAGCTGTCCCTTGTCTGCGACTACGGCACCTTCCGGTCTTAATACGAGTGTGCACTCATCGCCTTCGTGCCTGTCTTTCAGGTCGACGACTTTTACAGCGTTTCCGCCGATATCCACGGTGCCTTCACTTCCGGATACGGATGTGAGCTTTCCCTTGAGGAAGTTTGCTTCACCGATAAAGTCGGCGACGAATTCACTCTTCGGATGATAGTAGATTTCCTGCGGTGTACCCATCTGGGCAATGACGCCTTTCTCCATAATGATGATTTTGTCGGAGATTGCCATCGCCTCACTCTGGTCATGCGTGACGTAAACGGCTGTAATTCCGGCTTCCTGCTGGATGCGGCGGATTTCGGTACGCATGGTTACACGGAGCTTGGCATCAAGGTTGGAAAGCGGTTCGTCAAAGAGCAGGACGCCCGGCTCAATGACAAGTGCTCTTGCCAGGGCAACACGCTGCTGCTGGCCGCCGGAAAGCTGGTTGGTCATACGGGCTTCCATGCCTTCCAGACCGACGAGCTTCAGGATGTTTGTGACCTTTTCCTTGATGACTGCAGGGTCCATCTTTCTCAGCTTCAGACCGTATGCGACGTTGTCAAAGATGTTGTAGTGGGGAAGCAGAGCATAGCTCTGGAACACCATTGCAGTATCGCGCTTGTTGGGTGTAAGTGCGTTGATCGGCTCTCCGCCGAGGTAGATTTCGCCTTCGTCAGGGCTCTCGAAGCCCGCGATCATTCGCAGCGTGGTTGTTTTTCCGCATCCGGAAGGGCCAAGCAGCGTTACGAAGCTTCCCGGTTCGATATCCAGACTGACATCATGTACGGCGTAGAAATTCTTTTTTGTCTTGGGATCTTTATAGATCTTGGAAATATTTTCCAGGCGTACGCCTTTCTTCTCTTTAGCCATAATTATTCTCCTTCATACCGGCTTGTACCGAAGCGTTTGATTACAATATTCATCAGTGTTACCGCACTGTATGTGATAATGATCAGAATTGTTGCGAATGCGCAGGCAATGCCGAATGCGCCTTTTTCAGCAAATTCATTGATCTGCACCGTAATGAGCAGATACTGCGGCGTAACGAGCAGGATGATTGCGCTGATAGCCGTAATACTTCTGACAAATGTTGTGACCAGACCGCTGAGGAAGCTGTCCTTGATCAGGGGCAGGGTGACGGAAGTGAATACCTTCAGACTGTCCGCGCCCATGTCGTATGCGGATTCTTCAATGCTCTTGTCAATCTGCCTCAGTGCAGAGATGCCGCTTCGGGTACCGGTCGGAAGACTTCTGACGATAAATACAATGATCAGGATGACACCGGTTCCGTAGATTGACTGCAGGAATCCTGTTCTGAATACACCGGCAGAGAATCCTCTGATATAACCGATACCGAGTACGGTTCCGGGCACTGCCATGGCCAGCATGGATACTGCTTCGATGAATCCCTTGCCTCTGAATGTTCTCTTGACTACCAGGTAGGAGATGATCATGGAGAGCAGTGCTGTGATCGGTGAAGCGATCAGTGACAGTACGAAGGAATCCTTGAATGCCTTGAATCCCTTGTATCTGGTAAATACCTGTACAAACCATTTGGTGGTCAGATGGAAGTCATAACCCCATGTTTTGAACAGTGCGCCGAACGGTACGCAGATATACATCATGATGACGAACAGTGCGATGATGCTGCATAAGATGGTCAGCGGAATCTTGACGCTGTTGTCTGTAATCAGCATTCTTGCACGTGATGCCTTGCCTGTCAGGGTGGCTGTTGATTTTGCTTCGAGATAGTACTTCTGGACAATGAACATCAGCAGGGTAATGCACAGCAGGACGACCGCCATTGCGGATGCGCCTTCCTTGTCATAGGCACCTGTGATCTGCAGATAGATGCTTGTTGCCAGAGTGTCATAGGAGCCGCCGATGATCATCGGGTTTGCAAAGTCGGCAATGGACTCGATAAATGTTACGAGGAACGCATTGCCCAGACCCGGCAGGATCAGCGGAAGGGTAACGGAAGTGAATACTTTTGATCTGGACGCGCCCATATCGCGTGCCGCTTCCTCCAGGGAAGGATCGATGTTCTTCAGAAGACCCTTCAGCATCATGTAGCATACCGGGAAGAAGGTCAGCGTCTGTACGATTGCAATTCCCCAGAAGCCGTAAACACTGTTGTCATAGATATGCAGCAGATATCTTGTAATGATGCCTGCCTTTCCGAACAGCATGATCATTGACAGCGACAGTACGAAGGGAGGGCTGACAACCGGCAGCATACTGACGACTTTGAACAGGCCTTCCATGAATTTTGTTCTCAGTTTGACGTATTCCTCAACATATGCGAACAGAAGACCGACCGCTGTGGATGCGATGCCTACCAGGAATCCTACCTTCAGTGTATTTGTGATGGCTTTTCTGAATGATGACAGCTGCATGATTCTCCTGAATACGTCCAGGGTGAATCCTTTATCCGTAACAAAGCTGTCTACAAGAAGAATTGCAAGAGGATACAGGATGAATAATGTCAGAAATGCGATCAGCACTACGATCGTCGTCACCATGATCGGATCGCCGAAGAATTTTTTCCGGTCAAGGGATGCACTTTGATTCGATGCCATTTTTAACCTCCTGTTTTTCGAAAACAGGGTATACACCTGTTATGTATATACCCTGCTTACCATGATCTTTTATGACTGAAATTATTCTGTCTTGAAACGATCGTCTGCGGCAGAGCCGAGAGCTTTCATAACTTCTTCAACGTAAGTTGTTGTGTTTGCCTTTGCGTCTTCGAAGTCATAATCCATGACATTGTTCGGATCAAGACCGAAGTCTGCAGCGACCTGCGGCTGCTGTGCATTGTCGATGACAAGGAACTGATAGGAACCGTTCTTGGCAGCGAGTTCCACGCAGTCAGGAGACAGTGCATATTCGATCCAGAGCTTGGCGGCATTCGGATGCTTGCAGCCCTTGAAGATTGCAGTGGCGCCGACTTCGAAGCTTGTTCCTGTGGACGGAATAACAAGGCCGATGTTGCCGTAGCCGTTGTCAACGATCTGGGCAATTGCATCATGCAGGAAGCCGATGCCGATGACACATTCACCTGTACCGACGTTCTTGGAAGGTCCGGAACCGGACTTTGTGTAAACCTGAATGTTCTTGTCGAGGTCTACGAGGTACTTGATGCCTTCGTCATGTCCGTATTTCTGAATCATTGTATTGACAACGAGTTTTGCTGTTCCGGCTGTATTGTAGTTTGAGAGCCAGATCAGATCATCATATTTCGGATCAAGCAGATCTTTCCAGTCAGCTGGCTGTTCAAGTCCGAGACGGCTGAGTTCATCCGTGTTGACCATGAATCCGAGGATTCCCTTGTAAATGCCGTACCAGTTTCCGTCAGGATCGCGGTATGTATCGGAAATCAGATGTGAAGCATTGATTGCCTGATATGGTTCCAGCAGTCCCTCCGAAGCTGCGACGTTATACGGATCGGTTGTTCCGCCGAACCAGACGTCTCCGCTGGGGTTGCCTTTTTCTTCTTCGATCTTGGACTGTACTTCACCTGTGGACAGTCTCTGATGCTGAACTTCGATACCGTAGAGTTCTGTGAAGTGTTCAGCGGCTGCGGCAAGGTATTCTTCCTCGCAGGAACCGTAAACGACAAGTGTTCCTTCCTTCTTTGCGGCTTCGATGAGTGAGGCGAGTTCGGGATTATCCGAAGTCTGTGCGGTTCCGGAGCCTCCTCCCGAGGATCCGCCGGAGCATGCGGCAAGATTAAAAGCCAGTGTTCCGGCCAGTGCGAATTTAAAAAGTCTCTTCATAATTTTCCTTTCCCTTTTCTGCCAATTATCTGGCAAATAATTCGTTAGCTTTATTTTAGTACAATTATTTTTCTTTTTAAACAGGGATTCTGCTGTTATGCAGGCACGCATGTTCATTTGATTTGAAATCAGACCGTATCTGCTTTACCTTGAAATTACAGACGGAAAAGGAGACGGCATTATGACAATTCAGGAATTACTGCAGAAAAAGGACGGAACATTCAGCTGTGAAGAGCTGACAAAAGCATGTCTCAAAGCAATTGCGGAAAATGATCAGGCGGGGAAGAAACTGAACGCGGTTTCTGAAATTGACCCGGATGCGCTTTTTTATGCCAGGGCAATCGATGAGGAGATCAGAACATCCGGGCGGAAAAGCGTGATGCACGGAATCCCCGTTCTGGTAAAAGACAATATTGATGTAAAAAATCTTCATAACACAGCCGGCTCGCTTGCCCTGCAGGATCTGATTCCTTCAAAAGACGCACCGGTTGTCAGAAAACTGCGGGAAGCCGGAGCGCTGATTCTGGGCAAGACCAATCTTTCCGAGTTTGCATATTTTATGAGCATGGGGGACATGCCCAGCGGATACAGTTCCCTGCGGGGGCAGGTTGTGAATGCGCATAATCCTTCCTATGACTGTTCCGGCAGTTCCAGCGGCAGTGCCGTTGCGGTATCCGCAGGCTTTGTGCCGTGTGCGCTGGGGACGGAAACGGACGGTTCCCTGATGTCGCCGGCAGCCGCCAATTCCATCGTTTCCCTCAAGCCGACCGTCGGCCTTGTTTCCCGGACCGGTATTATTCCGATCAGCGGCTTTCAGGATACGGCAGGTCCGATGGCAGTGTGCACGGAGGATATCGCAGCCATGCTTTCCGTCATTGCCGGAAAAGACGGGGACGATCCGGCAACGTATGCATGCCGGACAGGTGATTACCTGGCGGCACTTTCATCAGACTGCCGGGGACTGAGGGCGGGCATTCTGATCAATGAAAAGGATGAGCGTTCCGGATCAGTGCTTGACCGGGCTGAAAGCATTCTGAAAGAGGCAGGCGCGTCTGTCTGCAGAATTGAGATGGAAACTGTCGAACTGGATGAGCTGGTTCCGATGACTTATGAATTCAGACAGGGCATCGACAGATATCTTGCATCGCATCAGTCAGCCTGCCGGAATCTTGAGGATATTGTTTCGTTCAACAGGGCACATGCGGACAGATGTCTTGTATACGGGCAGGACCTGCTGGAAAAGGCACTGGCCACTTCGGGAAGAATGAATGAAGCGGAATATCTGGAGCGGCGTCTGTTTCTGGAGGACGAATCACGCCGCCTGCTCAATGAAGCAATGGAAAAATACGGCATTGATGTAATTGTGTCGGCAGGTGAGAACCCGGTGGGCAATCTCGCGCCGGTTTCCGGGTATCCGTGCATGTCGCTTCCGGCACTCAGCACGGACGATGCACACTACAGGCCGATCAATTACTATATGATTTCCGGACCGTGGTGTGAGGATATCCTGATCAGAACTGCCTATACTCTCGAGAAGGCACTGAATGTCAGCTGTGCGCCGTGCATGGAATGATCAGGTTTATTGACAGGACTGTGATATGGTATTCTATAGGTACGGAAACAGGTCATTTCTGAAAAGCAGAGATGAAACCGGCAGAAGAAAATTAATATGGACGGCAGAATAACAGATATTCACTGCCCGCAGTGCGGTGCACCGGCTGATTTTGATATTATCCGGCAGATGTATTTATGTTCACACTGCGGCGGTCAGGTTGAAATCGGGGCAGCGGTGAAAGAGTTCCGCGGCTTCCGGAAAATCAGGGCGGATCATCTGGAGAAATCCGTGAAATCCTTCCGTCTTTTCCGTGCGTCCTGCAGCGGATGCGGGGCGGAGATCGTATTTGAAAAGAATGAAGCTTCTTCAGACTGTGCCTTCTGCGGCAGGAAACTGGTCCGCACGGAGTATCTGAGCGCTGAGAATATGCCCGAGGGAGTGATTCCTTTCGCGGTGACCGAAGATGAGGCAAAGCAGCTGCTGAAGCAGTGGTGTCAGGATAATAAAGGAAAAAAAGAAGCGAGGCTGCTTCTGAAGAAAACTGATGCTCTGAAAGGTTTCTATCTGCCTTATGAGATGGTGCGCGGACCGGTTCATATGCGTGTCTCCAGAATGGACGGACTCAGGGACTACGTCTGTGAAGGATACATCAGGGATGAATTTGTAAACCGTTCGGCACAGCTTGACAATCTTCTGCTGGACGGCATGGAACCCTTTGATACGGACAGTCTTACGCTGTTTGACTTCGGTTATACGGCCGGACACCGGATCAAGATATCTGATGTGGCGGAAAGGGATCTGGAAAAACGCGTCAGCGCGGAGACGGCGAAGACATACACGCCGGCAGTCCGGAAGGTGCTTGAATCAAAAGCAGTTGATGTTCAGACGGATGTGCACGGGGCACTGAGGCTTCCCGTACTTCTTCCGGTTTATTATGCGGCGGACGGTGAGCTGATGGCCGCGGTAAACGGACAGACAGGCAAGGTCAGCGTCAGGGCACTGAAGGATTCACATTATTATTTCCTGCCGTGGTGGCTGAAGGCGGCTGCGGCGACAGTCATATTTACGCTGACTGTCTTCGGGGCACTGCGCCTGTTCGGCATGGACGAAGCAGGAGCGTTACTGATTGCCGGGGCTCTGGCGCTGTTCTTCATCATTGTTACACTGTGCCTCTACAGCGATACGGTACACAACAAGTTTGCAGTGGTGTCGGGAAGGAAGATCTTTACTTCCGGCGGGAACATGTTCCGCCGTGAATTCGGAAACCTTGTTCTGCGGGATGAGATTCTGGAACGCCGGACACAGCCGCCGGTATTCTTTGAAAGAATCAACGGTGAGGAGAAACCGGTCATTCTGAAGTTTGCCACTCCGGGAAGAGTTATCAGAATGGTTCTTCTGAGCGCTGCCGTGCTTTTTCTTCCGGTGATTATCGCTCTGTTCCTCAACGGATTTAATTTTAAAATGCTGAATCTCGGGGGATCGGCTGTATGGTTCTGTATTTTTGTTCCGGTTATTCCGATTTATCTTCTGAAATTCGGAATTGTGGAACTGCATGACAATCCCTGGATTTATGTTCTTAACGAAGGCGGAAAGCCAAAACGCTTCCGGAGGAAGAAAGAGCCTGCGGATGTCAGGAATATACTGAGAACGATTTTCCGGATCGCAATTATCCCGCCGGCATCCCTTGCTTTCTGGTTTGCTGTCTTAAGCTTCTGCACAATGTGCTGGCTGACAGCGTTCGGATTCTGACAGGCAGGAGGTATGAAATGATGTGGAAATGTCCCAAATGCGGAAGAGAATTCAGCAGGCAGAATCAGGATCATTACTGCACAAAGCCGCAGACGGTTGATGAATATATTGCGGCACAGGATGAGAAGGTGCGTCCGAAGCTGAATGAGATCCGTACGATTCTGAGAAAAGCGATTCCGGAAGCGGAGGAAACGATCTCATGGTCGATGCCCACCTACCGCAAAGGCAGAAACATTATTCATTTTGCGGCGGCGAAGAAGCATCTTTCCCTTTATCCGGGAGGTGAGGCATCGGAAGTGTTTGCGGATGAACTTGCCGGCTTCAGCGTTTCCAAAGGAACAATCAGATTTCCGTATGATCAGCCGCTTCCCGAAGAGCTGATCAC
>JAILGV010000055.1 GCA_024696355.1 Solobacterium sp. | reverse complement strand
TTACTTGTCTCATTTTTATCTCCGGTTTTTATCAGCATTATTATGCATATGAATATCATACTATTTTTTCGGGTTGCTGAGGCAGACGGGACAGATACGATCTTAAGAATATCACGGAAGCGTACTGAACTTTTTGATTATTCCGGTAGTGATAAATGATTTTTATTTTTCCGCAGCAAAAAATCCTTCCGTATTTTGTATATACAGAAGGATTGAACTGTTTTTCTGAAATGTGTTTGCAGCAGAACCGTACAGATGCCGCCGGTATATTACAGAATGGTCGAATCTTTTGCGTAGGATTCAAGATAGAATCCGTAATCTATCAATACCTTTTTTACGAGTTCTATTTCTTCGGGAGTATAGGCGGCCATTTTTTCACTCAGATATACATCTTCCATCCGGTGATATGCATCATGCGTTGATACGGCAATTTTGCCCCGTTCGGTAAGTTTGCAGCGGAGCTCTTTTTTGTTGTTCCCCTGGATGACAACAAGAAGCTTTTTTTCTTCGAGCTTTCTGGCAAGTGCAGAAACAGCCATTTTGCTCGTCCACAGCATTTCGGACAGTTCCGTCAGGTTTGCATCGGGATTCTTGTTTATAAGATCCAGAAGATGAATTTCATTGGTCTTTAAAGGAATATCGATACCGTAGTTTCTCGGCACGGCATCACCTGCTTTTTGTACGCGTGCTAAATGTTCAATAATCGCTCTGAAACCATGTGACTGCGGCATAAAAAGAAGGTCCTTTCATTGAAAATCTGAACTTATATTAAAACTAAATATTTTCAAAGTCAATTGATTGTATTTGAAATTACCACTCGTGAAACACAAATGACACGCGCCCTTGAAAAATAGTATATTAATTTACATAAATATTGATTAAAACCAAGTATATCATATGTTTAAGCGCTTACATGAACTATATAGTAAAGATATTGACAATCATATAAATGGTGCTAATATAAAAATAGTAAATCACTTTACTATTTTTCGAAACACAGTCCGCGGCGAAAAGGAGAAGTGACAAAATGGTTGATTTCACAAACAATAAGGTAAATTTGGAGGTGCTTAAACAAAGAGCCTACAACCAGCGGTGGGCTGAGATGCCTGAGGGGGTTATTCCACTTACTGCGGCTGATTCTGATTTTCCGTGTGCACCGGAAATCGTTGAGGCAATTATTGATTACAGCAGAAAGGGTTACTTTCCGTATATTCCCAATCTCGGCCTTCCGGAATTTCGAAAAAGCATTTCCAATGCCCTGAAGACCAGAAAGGGTGAACTGATTGAACCGGATATGATCCTGCCCATAGACAGTGCCGCCAGGGCTATGTCGGTGATATCAAAAGCCTTTATCAAACCGGGCGACGAGGCGATTGTATGCGATCCTGTGGATTTCCTGTTCAAGACAAATATGGAAGCTGCAGGCGCCAGGATCATTCTCTATCCGACAAAAGTCATTGACGGCAGAATTGATTTTTCTGATTTGGAAAACTACATCACACCGAAAACGAAAATGTTCGGCTTATGCAATCCGCATAATCCGCTGGGAATGTGCTATCCGAAAGAAGATTTGGACCATATCCTTTCGCTTTCAGAAAAATACGGTTTCTACATCATGAATGATGAGATATGGAGCGACATCATCTATCCGGACGCGGAGTTTACCAGTATCTATGCATTGGGCAATGAGAGAAACAGCAGGACACTGTCGGTATTCGGCTTCTCCAAGAGCTTCAGCATTGCGGGTCTTCGTTCAGGCTGCGTTTACTGCACGGACAGCAGCTGCTTTCAGAAAATTGTTGAAGCCAGTGAGGTAATGAGTACAGTGGGCGGTATCTCATCGCTGTCTCAGATTGCCGGCATGGCATGTCTGGACAAGTGTTACTACTGGGTTGACGACTTCTGCAGGCATATTATGAAAAACCGTGATTATGCATTGGAGAGGCTTTCAAAAATACCCGGAATTACCTGTCATAAACCGCAGGCAACATTCGTGCTGTTCCCTGATATTTCCGCATACAACATGAAAGCTCTGGATCTTACAACTTACCTTCAGGATGAATACAAGGTAAGAATCGTACCCGGAGGAGACCGTTTCTTCGGTCCCGGTTCGGAAGGCCACGTCCGGATCTGTATGGCTACCAGCCATGAAATCCTGTGTGAGGGCCTGAACCGGATTGAAGCCGGTCTGAACGCACTCCGGACTAAATAAGGTCAATTGGTCGCAGGAGACCGAAAGATAGATAATTCAGTACCTATTAGGAGGAAAAGTATGATTAAGCAAAGAATTCGCTCAGCATTTTCGACATTACTGGTGATCTGCTGCCTCGCAGGATGCGGCGGATCCGCATCTCCCTCAGCTCCTTCCGCTCCAGCAGACGGAGGAGCCAAGACAAAAGACACTCTGATTGTCGCAATGGCAAATGAGCCGACCACTCTCGATCCTTACGGCAAAAATGACTCCACTTCCGCAATTTATAAAATGGCTATTTATGATACACTCTTCGCTCTCGGCGATGATGGTGTTGCACAGGCATCCATTGCAAAAAGCTGGGAATACAAAGATGACAAAACGCTTGAGATCAAGCTCCGCGATGATGTTGTCTTCCATGACGGTACAAAAATGACAGCTGAAGACGTTATGTATTCAATTCAGAAAACATACGAATCAAGCTATCTGAATCCGTTTGTAAACAAAATCGATCTGGAGAATACAACAATCGATGATGATTACACGATTACACTGCGCATGGTTAAGCCGAGTGGTGCTCTGCTGAACTGCCTCTGCTATGTATACATCGTTCCCAAGGCATATCATGAGAAGCTCGGAAATGACGGATTTGCGGCGGCTCCGATCGCGTCCGGACCGTTCATCTACAAAGAATGGGTGCATGGCGACCGTGTTGACTATACAGCCAACAAGAATTACTGGGGACAGGTCGCTTCAGCTGAAAACCTCGTAATCCGTACCGTAGCTGAGTCTGCCAACAGAACAATTGAAATCGAATCCGGCGGTGTTGATATTGCCATGAGTATTTCCGCAAATGACCTGCCGAACCTTGAAGCCAACCCTGATCTGAAAGTTGTCCGTGCAGCATCATGGAATAACTGCTTCATCGGCATGAACTGCCAGAAGGAACCGTTCACAGATGTCAGAGTACGTCAGGCAATCAGTGCTGCAATTGATACTGCTTCAATCGTCAAGGCGGTATACGGCGATACAGGAAGCGTTGCCAAAGGTCCGATTTCTCCTGCAATCTGGGGATACAATGATGATCTGAAAGACCATGTTTATGATCCTGATCTTGCCAGGGATCTTCTGAAACAGGCAGGTTATGAAGAAGGTCAGCTTTCCGTTACCATTTCTGTTTCTGATACACGTGAACGTCAGGATATTTCCGAAATGGTTGAAAACATGCTGTCAAAGATCGGTGTTTCCTGCAAAGTTGATGTCATGGAAAACGCAACATACCTGGACGGCATCGTTAACGCTGCATTCCAGATGTACATCCTTACATGGCCGACATATACAGGCGATGCCGAATACGGTCTCTACGATACGTTCTATTCCGAAAGTGCAACCTGGGCAAACACCTGCCGTTACAATAATCCGGTAGTTGATGAACTGCTTGACCAGGCTTCCGAAGTGATTGATCCGACAGAGCGTGCAGCTTTCTATGGTGAAATTCAGGAAATCCTTGTTGAGGAAAGCCCCTGGGTATTCCTGTGGAACTCTGAAGAAATCGCTGTCTGCAGAGAAAATATTGACAATCTGATTGCGCCTCCTTCAGGACGTTACCGTCTGAATCAGGTTACATTCCACTAATCTGTATACAGTCCAGTCGTATGGTGCCGTCTGACGGCACCATACGATCAATGTATTAAGGAGGGATTACGTTGAGAAAATATATCATTAAAAGACTGATAATGTTGATCCCGGTTCTGCTTGGTGTAACGTTTATTGTTTTCCTGCTGATGTATTTTGCACCTGGTGATCCGGTTCAGATGCTTCTGGGCGATTCGGCAACACAGGCTGAAATTGATGCCCTGACGCATGAGCTTGGCAGGGATAAATCTTTCTGGGGGCAGTTTTTCAGCTACGTGGGCGGATTGCTGAGACTGGATTTCGGGACATCATATTTTACAAAGACATCTGTTCTGAAAGAAATTCTTACCCGTTTTCCGAACACGGTGATACTTGCTGTATTCGGCTGTCTGCTTTCAGTGCTGATCGGAATCAGCACCGGTGTAATTGCGGCTGTAAAGCAGTATTCGATTTTTGACAATATCGCTACGGCAATTGCATTGATCGGCGTATCCATGCCTTCATTCTGGCTTGGCCTGCTGCTGGTTATGCTTTTTGCACTTAATCTGAAAATACTTCCTGCATCCGGTTCCTACGGACCTGCGTATTTTGTAATGCCGATCATATGCCTCGGTGTCAACGGGGCAGCCAATATCATGCGTACAACGCGTTCAACGATGCTTGAAACAATCCGTCAGGATTATATCCGTACAGCCAGGGGCAAAGGACAGACCGAATGGAATGTTATTATGCACCATGCGCTGAAAAATGCTCTGATTTCAATTGTTACCGTAATCGGCGTACTGTTCGGCAACCTTCTTGGTGTTACGACGGTTCTCTGTGAAACGGTATTTGCAATTCCCGGCATCGGCAAATTCCTGATTGATTCCATCGGCAAACGTGACCAGCCCTGTGTAATGGGATGCGTGCTCTTTATGGCGATTCTTTTCAGCCTGGTGAATCTCGGTGTTGATATTCTTTACAGCTATATTGATCCCAGAATCAAGTCACAGTATGAAAACGCATCGAAAGTTAAGAAAGCTGCAGTTAAGGAGTCCAGTACATGAAACAGAAAAAGACTCATGGTCAGTTCGGAGAAATACTATATCGTTTTACCAGAAACAGACTTGCGGTATTCGGAGTAATAGTAATCGGCATCCTGATTGTTATGGCACTGCTGGCAGATTATATTGCACCGTACGGATTTGACGAGCAGAATCTGGCTGCCGCAAAAACACCGCCCTGCGCACAGTATATTTTCGGAACTGATAATTTCGGACGTGATATATTCAGCCGTATTATTTACGGCGCTCAGATTTCCCTGCAGGTAGGCGTGATCGCTGTTGCGATCGGTCTGGTTGTAGGAGGAACAGCCGGTATTTTTGCTGCGTTTTACGGCGGCAGAGCCGATACGGTCATTATGAGATTCATGGACGTGCTGATGGCAATCCCCGGAATGCTGCTGGCTATTTCTATTGCGGCATCTCTCGGTCCGGGACTGCGGAATATGATGATTGCGATCGGAATTGCAAGTTCCCCCGGATTTGCAAGGGTCGTCAGAGCATCATTCCTGACGGTCAAGGGAAACGAATATGTCGAAGCGGCACGTTCCATCGGGGCTTCGGACGCCCATATCATTTTCAGACACATTCTTCCGAATGCAGTGGCGCCGGTGATTGTACATGCAACACTGGGTGTAGCCTCTGCGATTCTTTCATGTGCTACGTTGTCATTTCTGGGAATGGGAATTCAGCCTCCCCAGGCTGAATGGGGTGCAATGCTTTCAGCAGCCCGCTCATATCTGAGAACCCAGCCTTACATGGCAATTTTTCCGGGTCTGTTTATTATGATTACCGTCTTTTCATTCAACGTTATAGGTGACGGCATCCGTGATGCAATCGACCCGCGTCTGAAAGATTGAGGTGCACAATATGGAAGATAAAAAGGTATTGCTGGATATCAGAAATCTGACTGTTCAGTACAAAACCAGAAAAGGCACTGTGGAAGCAGTCAATAATATTGATCTTTGTGTCAATAAAGGCGAAACTATCGGTCTGGTCGGCGAAACAGGAGCGGGAAAAACAACGACAGCCCTTGCGATCATGGGTCTGCTTCCGGTACCTCCGGCGGTGATTCCCAACGGTGAAATATTCTTTGACGGAGAGGACCTTCTTCTCAAGCCTGAAAAAGAGATGCGGAAGATCCGCGGCGGAAAGATATCCATGATCTATCAGGATCCGATGACTGCTCTGAACCCGATTATGACGGTCGGTGATCAGATTGTGGAAATGATCGTTCTTCATGACCGCTGCTCTGCGGCGGAAGCGCAGACGAAAGCCTGTGAAATTCTTGAAATGGTCGGCATCCCGGCAGTGAGATTTTCCGAATATCCGCACCAGTTCTCCGGAGGAATGAAGCAGAGGGTGGTTATTGCCATTGCACTTGCATGCAATCCTTCACTGCTGATTGCGGATGAACCGACGACTGCACTGGATGTAACCGTTCAGGCACAGGTCATGGAGATGATGAACAAGCTGAAGCGGGAACTTGATACGGCAATGATTCTGATTACGCATGATCTGGGCATTGTTGCGGAGATCTGCGACAAGGTGGCAATCATGTATGCAGGCGAAATCATTGAATACGGCACTGCCGAAGATATTTTCGACAATCACAGGCACCCTTATACAGAGGGACTGTTCGGATCAATTCCCAATCTTGAGGAAGACCAGGACCGGCTTTCGCCGATTCCCGGTTTGATGCCTGACCCGACAACGCTGCCGGAGGGATGCAATTTTGCGGAAAGATGTCCGTATGCAAAACCTGAATGCAGCAGGGGTGCGGTTATGACATCCAGATTGTCAAAGACACATGTCTGCCGGTGCATCATGGCAGAAAAGGAGGTCTGATGAGCACATTAATTGAAGTAAAGGATTTGAAAAAATACTTTACTGTCCCGAAGGGACTGCTTCATGCGGTTGACGGCGTCAATTTCAAAATTGATGAAGGAAAGACACTCGGTGTTGTCGGAGAGTCCGGATGCGGCAAGTCTACGATGGGCAGACTTCTTGTTCATCTGCATGAGGCAACGTCGGGAAGCATTTACTTTGACGGAAAAGATATTACAAATCTGAGCGGGAATGAACTGAAAAGCATCAGAAAAGACATGCAGATGATTTTTCAGGACCCGTATTCTTCACTGAATCCGAGGATGTCCGTCTCAGAATTAATCGGTGAGCCTCTGCGGATCTATAAAATGTGTTCCTCGAAGGAGGAATACAGAGCCCGTGTCAAAGAACTGATGGATACTGTAGGCCTTGCGGAAAGAGTTTATGATTCATATCCTCATGAGCTTGACGGCGGCAGAAGGCAGAGAATCGGTGTCGCAAGGGCGCTGGCACTGAATCCCCGCTTTATTGTCTGCGATGAACCGGTTTCAGCACTCGACGTTTCAATCCAGGCACAGATACTGAACCTGCTGATGGATCTGCAGGAAAGCAGAAATCTGACGTACATGTTTATCACGCATGATCTTTCCGTTGTCAAACACATTTCCGATGACATCGTCGTCATGTATCTGGGAAATCTGGTGGAAACAGCACCTGCAAAAAGATTGTTTACGAATACTTATCATCCTTATACAAAAGCTCTGCTTTCGGCAATTCCCATACCAGATCTTCATGTCGAACATAAGCGTGTGGAACTGAAAGGGGAGCTTACTTCACCGATCAATCCGAAGCCGGGATGCAGGTTTGCAAAGCGCTGTCCTTATGCGAAAGACCTGTGCTTCAGCAAAACACCGGAACTTGAAGAGGTTGAAAGCAGTCATTTTGTTTCATGTCATTATGTCCGGGAAATCAATTCCCTCTGATTGTGCAGATATGTATAAAAGTTAAGAAGAGAAAGGATATTTTATGATTCTGGTTGCGAAATACATCATTACAGGTGATGGCAGGACACTGCTGAAAGATCATGCAGTTAGAGTTGAAGGAGACAAAATTACCGAAGTCGGACCGCTTGGGGAAATGCTGCAGAAATATCCGGGAGAGCCGGTTGAAGATTACGGAGATGCGACGATTCTTCCCGGTCTGATTGACCTGCATCAGCACCTCGGAACATATATTCATTATTCGAATGTGCTTCAGTTTAATGATTTCCTGCTTGCATACAAAGCGCTCCACGCAGCACAGGAGGCTTTCGCAGTAGGTGTTACAACGATCCGCGATGTATCCAGTGATCATCTGCTTGTGGAAAAAATGAGACAGGCAGCGAAGCTGGGATATGTGGATGTACCGCGTCTGTATCACTGTGACCGGGGAATTACTATGACCGGCGGGCATGCAGACCAGATTACCAATATCAAAAATGAATGTGAGGTTGCCGACGGCATCGATGAGTTAAGAAAGGCCATCAGGGGACAGCTCAGGGCAGGTGCTGACTGGATCAAGGTTATGGACAGCCACCGTGTTCTGACACGTCCGGAATTCTCGCAGGAGGAACTGGATTTTATCGTACAGGAAACACACCGGCTTGAACGTAAATGCTGCGTTCATGCAGGCGTTGGACCGTCTGTACAGATGTCCATTGATGCCGGCTTTGATACCATTGAACATGCAACATTCATGACCGAAGATCAGGCAAAACAGATGAAGGAGAAAGGACTTGCCTGGATTCCGACAATAATTACCTATACATGGGCTGCTGAAGTGTATGCAGATGAGAATAACCAGCCGGTGCAGAACGCACCTCAGTCAATCAAGAACTTCTGGTGGTTCTTCCAGCTTGCTTCACAGTCATACCGTGACAATTTCAAAAAGCTTTATGACACCGGTGTGTTTGTGGGTGCCGGCACTGACATGGTTATGGCCGGATCTCCGCCTGCACCTCTGGCAATGGAACTTGAGTATTATGTCCGCTACGGTGTGCCTGTGCTCGAGGCAATTAAATGCGGAACAGCAAATAATGCAAAAATTCTGGATGCTGAAGACCGCTTCGGAATGATCAGGGAAGGTCTTTCAGCCGACATCCTTGTCTGTGAAGGAGATGTCAGTTCAGATATTAAACAGCTTCAGAAAGTGAAAAAGGTCTTCCTTGAAGGCAAATGCAGATACGAAGCATAAATAATACGGAGGAAAATAACAATGCTGGATGTTTTGATACGCAATGCAACTGTTGTGGACGGATCAGGCCGTCCCTCGTTCCGTGCTGATCTTGCAGTAAAAGACGGCATTATCACTGGTGTCGGTGATCTGTCATGGGCTTCTGCAGCGAAAACAATTGACGCATCTGATCTGATTGCCGCTCCGGGCTTTATTGACAGTCATGCTCATTCAGATTTTGCGGTAATGCATAATCCTCCCTGTGAGAGTCACGTCTGTCAGGGAGTTACAACGGAGATATCATGCAACTGCGGAAAATCGCCGTTCCCGGTACTGCCGAATCCTCTGCCCCTGAAAAACATTGCGGATACTGTCTGGACTACGCCGAAGGACTTCTGGCACAGCCAGCAGGAATACTTTGAGATATTCGAACGTCAGGGCTGCGGTATAAACCTGATGCCGCTGGTAGGACATAACAATATCCGCTGTTCAGTCATCGGCATGGAAAACAGACCGTGCACACCTGATGAACTGGAACAGATGAAGGCACTGCTCCGCGAATCCTTTGAACTGGGTATTCCCGGCTTCTCAACCGGACTTACATATACGCCCGGACAGGGCGCGGAGCCTGAAGAAATTATTGAGCTTGCAAAAGTTGTTGCGGAATACGGCGGAATGTATACGACCCACATGTCCAATTATTCCGGTGTCGGACTTGAAAGTGCGATGGATTTCGCGGCGGAGACAGCCTGGAAATCCGGGATGCGCCTGGAGTTTTCACATATAGCTCCGCACAGTGAGGACCTGTACGGCAAAGGGCAGTGGATGTGCGATCTTCTCGAGAAATACCAGAAGATGGGAGTCGATGCATGTGCGGATGTTCCGTCATATCCTACGATCGGTGTATGGCACGGACCGCGTGCAATTTTCCCGCGCTGGCTTTATAACTGGAAAACACCCTGGCCTGAGCAGGCACAGAAAATCAAGGATGCAATTCTCGATCCCGGGAAGAACAGCGAACTGCGTGCTTATATCGAAAAACTGCGTACCATGGAGCATGTTTCCTTCCTTGGTCAGTTCTTCGGGTTCCATGACTGGGATCATATCTTCGTCAAAACGGTACGCAAAGGATCAGAAAATGAAAAATACATTGACTGGTCAATCGCACAGATTGCGAAAGATAAAGGAGTTGCAGATCCTACGGATGTATATTTCGATCTGTGCGTCACTGAATGCGAAGACTTCTGCAGTGTCAATATTCTGGAACATGATGAAGACCGCAGAATCCTCTTTAATTCACCGTATACATTCTTTGGCTCAGATGTATATGCAATTTCTCCGGATGATCCGTATTCCTGCTTCTCAAGATTCCAGCTTCATCCGAGATGGTTCGGCCATGCTGTTTATGTTATAGAAACGATTTACAAGAAGAATCACTGGCTGACGCTCGAAGGTGCGATCCACAAGATGACGGGAGGTCCTGCACGCCACTTTAACCTTCATGACAGAGGCTTGCTGCGCAGCGGATACAAGGCTGATATCGTTCTCTTCAATCTTGAGAACATGCATGAAACAGCGACATATTTCTCGCCTGTGTCTCTTCCCACCGGAGTGGAGCATGTATTTGTCAACGGTGTTGAAGAATTTGCACACGGCAGATTTACAGGAAACCTCGGTGGTGTTGCACTGCTGAGAGGAAAAGGCGTCAGATAATAAAAGGAGAAGATAAAAATGAAAGCTATTTGTACAGAGCATGCACCTGCAGCGATCGGTCCCTATGAACAGGGCTATGTTTCCAACGGCTTCGTATTCAGTTCGGGCCAGATACCGGTAAATCCGGCGGACGGCAGTATCCCCGAAACAATCGAGGGACAGGCTGAGCAGTCCTGCAGAAATGTGCAGGCGGTTCTTGAGGCAGGGGGAGCGAAGATGGAGAACGTCATCAAGACAACATGCTTCCTTGCCGACATGAATGATTTTGC
>JAILGV010000053.1 GCA_024696355.1 Solobacterium sp. | reverse complement strand
AACTTTCTCATCATTCAGAATCTGATTGAACCAGTCAATTTTCTTCATCAGTTCAGCGTACTCATTTTCGATCTTTTCTCTTTCCAGACCCTGCAGCCTTGCCAGACGCATGTCCAGAATAGCCTGCGCCTGCACGGCAGTAAGCTGGAACGTATCCATCAAACGCTGCTTGGCGTCATTGTAACTGGAACGGATCACACGGATGACTTCGTCGATGTTATCCAGCGCGATCAGATACCCTTCCAGAATATGCGCTCTTTCCTGTGCTTTTTTCAGATCGAACTGCGTACGTCTCGTCACGACTTCCTTCTGGAAATCTATATAGTATCTGAGCATCTCGTAGATATTCAGCGTCTTTGGCTGTCCATCCACCAGCGCGATCATGATAATGCTCTGATTTTCCTGCAGCTGCGTATGTTTCAGGAGCCGGTTCAGGGTAATGCGCGGATTGGCATCCTTTTTCAGCTCCACCACGATGCGCATACCTTCCCGGTCAGATTCATCCCTCACATCTGAAATATGTTCGATTTTCTTGTCTTTGACAAGATTCGCAATTTTTTCGATCAGACGGGCCTTATTCACCTGGTAAGGAATCTCAGTGAAGACAATCTGCATCCTTCCCCTGGAACTCTCTTCAAACATATATTTGGAGCGAACCGTCACCTTGCCCTGTCCGGTCAGATATGCCTGGCGGGCATCATTCTTTCCTATGATCTCGGCACCTGTCGGAAAATCAGGAGCTTTGATGATATCGATGACATCTTCAATAGTGCAGTTTTCATCTTCAATGATCTTTACAGTCGCGTTAATGACATCCGTCAGATTGTGAGGCGGAATGGATGTAGCCATCCCGACGGCAATCCCGTTGGAACCATTGACCAGAAGATTCGGATATCTGGAAGGCAGTACCACCGGTTCTGTTTCATCCCCGTCGAAATTCGGCATGAAATCTACAGTTTCTTTGTTAATATCCCGGAGCATCTGCAGTGCCAGCGGCGTCATTCTGGCTTCGGTATAACGCATGGCTGCCGCACTGTCCCCGTCCACGGAACCGAAGTTGCCGTGTCCGTCCACCAGACAGTAACGCATATTCCATTCCTGTGCAAGTCTGACCATGGCGTCATACACAGAAGAATCGCCGTGCGGATGATATTTACCAAGTACATCACCAACTATACGGGCGGATTTTCTGTGCGGTTTATCAGGCGAAACACCAAGCTGCATCATATCATAGAGAATTCTGCGGTGTACCGGCTTCAGTCCGTCCCTTACATCCGGAAGGGCACGGCCGACGATAACACTCATAGAATAATCTATATAGGAAGTTCGCATGATGCTGTTTATTTCTTTGTGAAGAATCTTCGAATCTTCAATAAGATTTTCCATTTAATTCTCCTTATCAGATGTCCAGATTCTGGACATACTTCGCGTTTTCTTCAATAAATTTTCTTCTAGGCGGAACCTTTTCCCCCATCAGCATGGAAAATGTTTCATCCGCCAGAGCCACATCCTCAATATCCACCTTGATCAGCGTTCTGGTATTGTAATCCATTGTGGTTTCCCAGAGCTGATGGGCATCCATTTCTCCCAGACCTTTGTAGCGCTGGATATCCAGCTTTGAGTCCGACCCCAGTGTTTTCAGCAGTTCAATCTGTTCCTGCTCGGAGTAGGTATAATACTTGTTCCTGCCTTTTTCCACTTTATAAAGAGGCGGCTGGGCAATATATACATATCCCTTTTCGATCAGCGGACGCATGTACCGGTAGAAGAAAGTAAGCATCAATGTACAGATATGCGCGCCGTCCACGTCGGCATCCGTCATAATGACGATCTTGTGATAACGCAGCTTTTCTTCGTTGAATTCCGAACCTATGCCGCAGCCGAACGCCGTGATCATATTCTTAATTTCATCGGAATTAAGTATCTTGTCCAGACGCGCTTTTTCAACATTCAGAATTTTTCCGCGCAGCGGAAGGATCGCCTGCCTTTTGCGGTCTCTGCCTGATTTGGCGGAACCGCCCGCAGAGTCTCCCTCTACGATGAAAATTTCACAGAGAGAAGGATCCCTTTCCGAACAGTCTGCCAGTTTGCCCGGCAGCGTCATGCTGTCGAGGGCACTCTTTCTGCGTGTCAGATCCCTGGCTTTTCTGGCTGCTTCCCTGGCTCTCGCCGCCCGCATGCTCTTTTCAATAATAATTCTGGCCTGCTGCGGATTCTCCTCGAAGAAACGCATCACATTTTCCATGGTCGCCGCATCCACAAAGCCTCTGATCTCACTGTTCCCGAGTTTTGTTTTGGTCTGACCTTCAAACTGCGGCTCCGTCAGCTTGACAGAAATAATGGCAGTCAGTCCTTCCCTTACATCTTCGCCGGACAGAGAATCTTCGTTTTCCTTCAGAAGCTTGTTCTTTCTGGCGTAATCATTGACAACCCTGGTCATGGCTGTCTTGAACCCTACCAGATGAGTACCACCTTCGGTAGTACTGATATTATTGGCATAGGAAAGGATCAGCTCACTGTAACTGTCCGTATACTGCAGCGCGATCTCACATTCATAATCTTCTTTTGAAGCTTCAAAATACACTACATCCGGATGGATGGCTTCCTTGCTGCGGTTCTGATATTCAACGAACTGGCGTATTCCGCCATCATATTTGAAATCATATTCCTTTGCAGGCTCCACTCTTTCATCCCGCAGAATGATATGAATGCCCTTGTTCAGAAAAGCGGTTTCCCTCAGCGAGCGCTCCAGCGTAGAAAGATGGAAGACAGTATCGTCAAAAATTTCCTCATCCGGCTGGAAGAAAGTACGGGTACCGGTTGTGTCGCAGTTTCCTATCACTTCCAGCGGAGAAGTTGTTTTACCTCTGGAATATGTCTGCTGATACACTTTTCCGTTTCTTCTGACCTGCACGTACATTTCACTGGACAGGGCATTTACTACAGATGCGCCTACACCGTGAAGGCCGCCGGATACTTTGTATCCGCCGCCGCCGAATTTGCCGCCTGCGTGCAGTACCGTATGAATGACTTCCACCGCCGGGATTCCCAGCTTCGGATGTTTGTCCACCGGCATGCCGCGCCCGTCATCTTCCACAATAATGCCGTTTTCCGCCGTGATCGTAACTGTTATATTTTTGCAGAATCCGGCCAGCGCTTCATCCACACTGTTATCTACGATTTCATATACAAGATGATGGAGACCATCTATTCCTGTAGTACCTATATACATGCCCGGTCTTTTGCGGACCGGCTCCAGTCCTTCCAGAACCTGGATCTGCTCAGCATTATATTCTCTTTTTACTTTTGTATCAGGCAAATGATTCACCCCTTCAATAAATATTAATAGTTAATAAACTCTTTCTACATGTCCGGACGACACTTCAAACAGCGCATGCTCCGGGATCTGTGCCCGCAGCCGGTCGTCCAGCGCAGTAGCTGTAATGAATATCTGTGTATCCCTGAATAAATTGATCAGCTGTTTCTGTCTTGTCTCATCCAGTTCCGAGAGAACATCATCCAGCAGAAGAACAGGATCCTGTCCGGTCTCTTTGCGGATAATCTCAATTTCGGCCAGTTTCAGTGACAGTGCAGCGGAACGCTGCTGTCCCTGGGAACCGAACTGCCGCACGGGAACGCCGTCAATATCCAGGCGGATATCATCATGATGAGGTCCCCTTCCGGTACTGCGCCTCAGCAGATCATTTTTCCTGTTCTTGATAAGAACATCTGTAAATCTCTCCTTCTGCTCCCGGAGTGTCTCCGCCGGAGCTATATCCGCTTCATAGGCAGCGGACAGAGATTCGCTGTTCACAGTCAATCCTTCGTAAATGGATCTGGAAACAGACGACAATTGTTCAATAAACCTTTTTCTTTCCAATACCAACCTTGAACCGTACTCTGCCAATTCTTCATCCCATACATTCAGGATTTCTTCATTGATCACTCCTTCCTTCAGCAGGGTATTTCTCTGCTGCAGAGTTTTTCGGTAACGCAGGAGAGAAGAGTAGTAAACAGGACGTATCTTGCAAAGCTCCCGGTCTATGAATCTCCGCCTTCTGGCAGGTTCATCCTTAATGATGCGGAGATCTTCCGGAGAAAACATGACCACATATACCTGCTCAAGCAGATCTGAAGTCTTTTTACGGCTCACTCCGTCGATACGGATGCTTTTTCCTCCTTTTACAAGCCCTATCTCAATTTCCATGTCCCTGTCATCTTTTTCTATCAGAGCTTTCGCTCTGCCTATCGCAGCGCCGAAGCGGATCATATCCGCATCCTTCACAGCACGAAAGGACTTTCCCAGAGACATGATATAAAGACTTTCCATCAGATTTGTCTTTCCCTGGGCGTTGCGGCCCGTAAAAACATTTACAAATCTGTGAAAAGAGACTTTTTCATATTCATAATTTCTGAAATCAGTCAGTTCTATTTCCTTAAAAAACATCTCTTCTCCCGTCAGGAACTGATGCGTACCGGCAGAAGCAGATAAGTATAATTTCCGGACATCGGTTCGATCACGCAAGGAGTCACGCTGGAATTCAGTTTCAGTATGATATTTTCATCCTCTATTACTTTCAGACCTTCCAGCAGATACTTGGAATTGAAACCGATTTCCATATTTTCTCCTTCTTTCTGGATCGCGATCACTTCATCCACCTTGCCGGAATCGGACTGTGAGGAAATACGCAGTTCATCGTCTTCAAAACGAAGCTTCACCAGATTGTTCCTTCCATCCAGAGCCAGCAGGGAAGCACGTTCCACGCTCTCCCTGAGAGAACTGCGGGAAACAAATACGGAAACGGAGAAATCCTTTGGAATCAGATTTTCATAGCTGATAAAAGTACCTTTCAGCAGACTCATCGTGATCCGGCTGTCCAGCGTTTTTACTTCCGCTTTTTTATCATTGAAGCGGAATACGATTTCATCGTTTTCCAGTTCGGAATCGGACAGAATGCTTACCAGTTCATTCAGAATGCCTGCGGCAATAACCAGTTCACTTTCTTCCCCCATTACATTTTCCGTACGGGCGGAAGCGATCCGGAATCCGTCCAGGGCAACCATTTTAATAGAATCCGGCATAGAACGTATGAGTATTCCCAGAAGTATTCCTCTGGATTCGTCCCGGCTGGCAGCAAAAGCTGTCTTCTTCACCATCTGCATGAAGACATCCTTGCTGATGCGCAGTGTACGACCTTCTTCAAACTGTTCTTCTGACGGAAATTCATCCGCACTGAAACACACAATATTAAAAGTACTCATCATTGTACTGATAGTAGCTGATCCTCTTTCATCCGATGTTACCGTAATGACGTCGTCGGACAGCTTTCTTACAATATCACTGAACAATTTGGCAGGAAATACGGTAGAACCATCTTCTCCTTCCACCAGTTCCAGTGTCTTTTCTATTCGAAGAAGACTGTTAGTTCCTGTCAGGATCAGTTTTCCGTCTTTTACTTCAGCCAGAATGCCTTTCATGATATTCATGGTGC
>JAILGV010000043.1 GCA_024696355.1 Solobacterium sp. | reverse complement strand
CGGTCAGTAATGACATTTCGGCCCGTTCCGGCAGTATGGCATGGCAGATTCTGCAGGCACATAATTGTTCGGATGATCCGATGAAGCTGAAGATCCGTTTTGATGCCATGGTATCTCCCGACAATAATTACGTAAATATTCTTCAGACGGCAAGAGCTTCGGGACTGGAAAAATTTCCCGTTCCCTATGTTCTTTCCAACTGCCACAACACATTATGTGCAGTCGGAGGAACCATCGCCGAAGATGACCATGTATTCGGATTATGCAATGCAAAAAAGTACGGCGGAATCTTTGTGCCGCGCTTCAGAGCCGTCCTTCATCAGTACATGAGGGAGGAAATGGCCGGATGCGGGAAAATGATCCTGGGATCAGATTCCCATACAAGATACGGGGCACTCGGAACGATGGGAATCGGTGAAGGCGGCGGTGAACTGGTCCGGCAGCTGCTCGGCCAGACCTATGATCTTGACTGGCCGCATGTGACCGGAATCAGACTGACCGGTGCACCCCGTCCGGGTGTAGGCCCCATGGATATCGCACTCCTTCTCATATCGGAAACATTCGGAACTCCTGCCGCCAAAAATGCCGTACTTGAATTCTTCGGCGACGGTGTAAGGGCGCTGTCCGTTGAATACCGCATGTGCATCGATGCCATGACCACGGAAAGCGGTGCCCTGAGTTCCATATGGGAAACGGATGAGAAAACGCATGCCTATCTGAAGGAACACGGACGCGAAGCGGAATACCGCAGACTGTGTCCGGCAGACAGGGTCTGTTATGATTCGTATATTGAAATCAATCTGTCGGAAGCGGAATGCATGATTGCTCTTCCGTTCCATCCCTCCAATGCTGTTTCCATACATGAATTCAACAGAAATCCCGAAAAATATATCCGGAAGATTGAAGAGGAAGGAAATAAAGCAAAAAGCGGAAGCGGCAGGCCGTTTACGCTTCAGCATTGCCTGAGAGACGGCGGTTTCTATCCCGATCAGGCGCTGATCAGCGGCTGTGAAGGCGGACTCGGTGAGAACCTGTCGGCAGCGGCGGATATTCTGGACGGCATATCCGTACCGGCGGACGGACTGAATCTGTATGCCAATCCGGCATCTCTTCCGATCATGGCCGATCTGATGCGCCAGGGCATTGCCGCAAGGCTTGCGGTCTCCGGTGTTGTTCTCAGGGAGGCTGTCTGCGGTCCGTGCTTCGGTGTGACGGATACACCTGCGGACAACCAGATCAGCATCCGCCACGTAACGCGGAATTATATGACAAGAGAAGGCGCCAGGGTGAAGGAAGGTCAGTTCAGTGCAGTCTGTCTGATGGATGCAAGGTCAATTGCGGCCACGGTCAGAAACGGCGGGCGGCTGACGGCTGCCAGCGACCTGGATATTGATTACAGACCGTATCATCATATCTATGACAATTCGATTTACAGAGGGCAGGTATCCGATTTCAGGAACTGTGCCGATCCGGACAAGGAACTGATTATGGGTCCGAACATTGCCGACTGGCCTGAGATGCCCGCATTGAAGAGGCATCTGCTTCTGAAGGTGACCGGCAGCTATAACGGATCACTGACGACGGATGAGCTGATTCCTTCCGGTGAGGCATCGTCCTACCGTTCCAATCCGGAAAAGCTCTCGGGATATACCCTGATCAACAAGGACCCGGGATATGTAGGCCGCTGCAGGACATTCCGTGATGAAATGAAAAAACTCAGTGAAACAGGAAGCTGTGGTAAGGAAATTGAGGCAGCTGTGCGCGGCTGCGCGGAAAAACTCGGATGTGAAATCTCCGAAATTTCTCTCGGCACTATGATCGTTTCCGATATGATCGGTGACGGTTCCTCCCGAGAACAGGCCGCTTCATGTCAGAAGGTCCTCGGCGGGACTGCAAATCTGGCTAATGAATATGCGACAAAGCGCTACCGCTCCAATCTTGTGAACTGGGGCATACTGCCGCTGGAAACAGAAGAAGACGTACATCTGCCATTGGATACGTGGGCATATATCGATACACGGGAATTATTTGAAACAGGCAGGGGATACCTCTGCACAAAGGACAGGAAGATACCTGTCACATCAGGAAAGTGCACGGAAGCCGAGCGTGATGTTCTGAATGCAGGATGCCTGATTAATTACTACAAATTGAAAAGAGAGGTTTGAATTATGGCAGTGAAGTTTGAATTCGCACATGTGGGAATCAACGCGCAGACACCGGAAGAAGGGGCCAGAATGAAGGAGTTCTTCACGGATGTCATGGGATATGACAATTACCGTGAGATTCCGGCATCCTATTTTACGAGTGACAACAAAATGGAGCTGATGAAGAAGATGGGAAAGGGAACCATGGGCCATCTCGGATTCTTCGTCAATGACATTCCCGAAGCCATTGCGTATCTGGAATCCAGAGGATATGAAATGGATTATGACACGGCCAGATATGCTCCGGACGGAAAAACGATACGCCTGATCTTCCTGAAAGAAGAGATCAACGGTTTCCGCATCCATATCACGGTAAAAACATCCCCCTTCTATCAGGAGCCTGAAAACTTTGAAGCCCTTCCGGTCAGATAGGAGAAACAGCATGGCAGAAAAAGGAAAACTCATTCTGGAAATTCTGGTAAATACAGACCGGGACAGGACGAGGACGATTGAAACAAAAACAGGAACCGTCCGCATGATCCCGTTCTCGGGGATTGTGAAAAGCGGCATCATGACCGGCATTGTGGAAGATACCGGTGTGGATACCCAGATTACCAATCAGAACGGAGTCCGTCATATGTCCGCAAGATATCTGCTCAGCGGCAGAGATGATGAGGGAAATCCCTGCAGTATTTACGTGGAAAACAACGGCTGGTTTACAAACGGGGAACGGCCGAAGCCGTTCCGTACAGTGCCGACATTCTATACAGATTCCGAAAAATATGCGGACTATCTGCAGAGAAATGCATTTATCGGCGAAGGACTCCGCGATGAGGAGGGACTCTGGATCCGGTTTTATGAAATAAAGTGACAGGCATGCGGAAAGAGACACACCTGTCACATAGAAACCTTCTATAAAGAACATATATAATTATGTATTTTACTGTATATGTAAGCGCTTTTTATAATCAGATTGACAAAGGGAGAATCATAATATGGGAATGAATCTGACAAGAAAGATCATACTGTCACATCTTGCAAAACCTTCGGAAATGAAACCCGGGGATGATGTTTTTGTCCGCGTCGACCAGACGCTGACACATGATATCAATGCTGTTATGACCTATCTTGCTTTTGAGGCAATCGGTCTGCCGAGAGCAAGAACTGAAATCAGCGTGTCCAATCTGGATCATAATCTGCTTTATATTGATTTCAAGACACCGGATGATCATATATACCTGAGAACGGCAGCCGAGAAATACGGTGTCTATGTTTCAAGACCCGGCAACGGAATCTGCCATACGATTCACACATCAAGATTTGCCGTTCCGGGCAAGCTCCTGATGGGCGGCGACAGCCATACTCCCTCCGGAGGAGCAGTCGGCATGCTGGCAATCGGTGTCGGCGGCATGGATGTCGCTACTGCCATGACCGGTGTTCCGATGCGTCTGACAATGCCCAAAGTAGTCAGAGTCAATCTGAAGGGAAAGCTCAGGCCGGGCGTCAACGCCAAGGAAGTCATTCTGGAAATGCTGAGACGTGTCAGCATCAAGGGCGGCCTCGGAAAAGTATTTGAATATGTCGGCGAAGGTGCCGGGAACCTGGAAGTGCCCGAGCGTATGACAATCACCAATATGGGTGCCGAAATGGGTGCGACCTCCTCCATCTTCCCGGCAGATCATGTTGTAAAGAGATTCCTTGAAGCACAGGAGCGCGGTGATCAGTTTGTTGAAATGGGTCCCGATCCCGACGCTGAATACGATGAGGAAATGGAACTTGATCTTTCCGCTCTGGAACCGCTGGTTGCCCTGCCGCATCAGCCGGACAATGTCATTCCGATGCGTGAGCTGAAGGACCGTCCTCCCGTACAGCAGGTTTTCATGGGAAGCTGCACGAATGCCAGCTATGCAGATCTGGCAAAGACAGCTCTGGTCATGCAGGGACGTCATGTGCATGAAAATGTTCAGTGCACACTGGGTATTTCCTCACGTCAGGTTTACAAGCAGCTGATGAAAGACGGATATCTCGGCATGCTGGTGGATGCCGGCGTCCGGATTCTTGAGATCGCCTGCGGACCGTGCTGTGCAATCGGCCAGGTGCCTCCGACCAACGGAATTGCCGTGCGTACGTCGAACCGCAACTTCCGCGGAAGAGCCGGTTCACCAAATGCGAATATTTATCTGGTATCACCGGAGACTGCCGGCGCTACAGCAATTATGGACACATTTGCGACCGCCGAAGAGATCATGGGCGAAGACGTGAAGAAGCTCGCTGAAATCCATGAGCCTCTGCATTACGAAGTCGATGATTCACTGCTGATCAGGCCGCTTCCGGAAGAAGAAGCCGCAAAGGTCGAAGTGATCCGCGGACCGAACATTGCACCGCTGCCGGTTCCCGAAAAGCCGGAACAGAACCTTTCCTGCAGGGTTTCCCTGAAGGGAACAGACAACATTTCCACCGATGACATCACACCGGCAGGAGCTGAATTCTCCAGCATGCGCTCCAATATTCCTCTGATGTCCAAATACTGTTATCACCGCTATGATCCGACATTCGCGGAGCGTGCAAGAACACTCGGCAAATCAATTATTGTCGGCGGTGAGAACTACGGTCAGGGAAGTTCCCGTGAACATGCGGCTATCAATCCGATGTATCTGGGTGTCAGATGCGTCATTGCCATGAGCATTGCCCGTATCCACAAAGGCAACCTGATCAATCACGGCATTGTTCCGATGCTGTTTGAAAGCAGACAGGACTATGAAAGAATCGATCAGGACGACCTGCTTGAGATCGAGGGATTCCTTGATCAGATTCCGACCCGCAGGGTCACTGTCAGGGACGTAACCAAGGACTTTACGTTCAATGTCAGACTTGAGCTGACAGACTCCGAGACCGAGGTTGTTCTGGCAGGCGGCCAGCTGCGCTACCTGAAAGACCAGCTTGCAAAAGAAGGCATTATCTGATTCTTTCACAGCGGATAAGAGCCCGTCATTGATGCAAATGAGATATCCGTGTCAGAAACGGATATCTTTTTTGATTTTTTATCAGATTTCTCTTGACCTTCCAGTCAGAGGAAGCCTTACATTGATGGTGTAGAGCAAAGGCAATTCAGAATTATGAAGATCAATCAGGTGGAAGAACTGACAGGGATAACCAGAAAGAATATCCGTTTTTATGAGGAGGAAGGGCTGATCAGCCCGAAGCGAAATCCGGCCAACGGCTACCGTGAGTATTCCCTGCAGGACGTGGATCATCTGAACCGTATCAGACT
>JAILGV010000040.1 GCA_024696355.1 Solobacterium sp. | reverse complement strand
CGTTTTCGGCGGAAATCGAAGCTGTACTGAAATGTACCGCAGCTAAAAACAGACTGGTACACAGGAAGAGTTTTCTGATAAGTTTTTCCGGTTTCTTCTTCATAACGTTTTTCTCAAAGTGTTTCTGGTTTAATAAGAAAGAATCAAAATATATTATACCAATATACATTATATCAATATATTTGGCGCAGCCCAATAATCATCCGCAGAAAACCTCATCAATATTCGGCTTCTGCTTTTAAAAAACCGTTCATACAGACGGCATCGGGCATTTCGGAAAATGATGCACAGACGGTATATGCGCAGAACGGGAAGAGTAGCCCGTTCTGAGAGAGAGGACATTGCGGAATTTATGCGGAACAGGTGAAATGATTGACAGTTTTCATGTTTTATGATAATTCTTTCAATATCTGTAAATTATGAAAACGCTTTGCGTCGGAAAGAAGGCATGCACATGAGAAAGATCTTTGTGGCAGACGGTACACTGAAAAATATCGGTAAATTAAACGGCCATGCTTTGCTGTTCAGGGAAAAGAAGGCAATTGCCGAGTGTATTGACGGTTTCGGGGCGGATGCCATTGAACTGGCTCCCGTGAAGAAGCCGGCGGAGGACAAGGTGATCTGCAGAACAATCGCTGAATCTGTTGAACACAGTATGCTGTGCATACCTGCCGGATCCACCGTGGAATCTGTACAGACGGCATGGGAATGCATTAAAAATGCAAAGAAGGCATGTCTTCAGATCGAAATGCCTGTATCAACCGTGCAGATGGAATATATCTATCATCTGAAAGCCGATAAAATGGCTTTGAAAATTGAAGAGCTCGTCAAAGCGGCAGCTGCTCTGTGCAGTGAGGTTGAATTCATTGCGCTTGATGCCACAAGGGCAGAGGAAGATGTTCTCGCCGCACTGCTGAAGAAGGCCGAAGAAGCCGGTGCGACAGCCGTAACGCTGACGGATGAAGCCGGAATCTATATGCCGGAAGAGTTTGCGGCACTTGCGGCGAAAGCGAAGAAAAGTGTCAGCGTTCCTGTGTATGTACAGGTAAGTGACGCTTTGAGACTGGCTGTGGCTGATGCGCTTGCGGCACTGAATGCCGGCGCTGACGGAGTGAAGACCGCTGTCACAGGGGACAGTGTGCTTCTGACGGGTGAGTTTGCGGAGGCTGTCAGAGTTAAGGGAGACGTTCTCGGACTTGAGTGCTCGCTTGAACAGACAAGAATTCACAGGGATATTGATACACTTCTGAAGCAGGTTTCCCGTGTGTCGGAAGATATGAATGCCGCACAGGGAACATCTGATATTCTGCTTGACGGCGGCAGTACGCTGTCCGATACCGCTTCTGCGGCTGCCCGGCTGGGCTATGAGCTTTCATCTGTCGATGTGGGCCATGTCTATGATTCGCTGCAGCGCGTGCTTGAGAAGAAGACGTCAGTGGAGGCCAAGGAACTCGAGGCAATTATTGCTTCCTCGGCAATGCAGGTGCCGTCCACGTATCATCTTGATTATTTCACGACAACAACAGCGCATAATGCGACTTCGGTTTCATATGTGCGTCTGAAGCGCAATGATGAAGTTCTGAGCGGACTCGGTTACGGAGACGGACCGATTGACTCGGCATTCAAGGCGATTGAAGAAGCTGTCGGATTCCATTATGAACTGGATGACTTCGAAATCCAGTCGGTCACGGAGGGAAAGGAAGCTCTCGGTTCATCCCTGGTCCGTCTGAGAAGAGACGGCAGGCTGTATTCGGGAAACGGACTTTCGACGGATATCGTCGGTGCAAGTATCCGCGCATATATCAATGCTCTGAATAAGATTGTGTACGAGGGGAAATAAGTATGCGGTACGTATTTTCAACCCGGGATGTGAGCCGGCCTTCGTTCATTTCTGTATGCAACATGGCACGTGATTACGGATATCACGGCTTTGAAATTTATGATGCTTTTTCCGAAAGAAAACAGCACAGGGACAGTGTGCTGCGCATGGAGAATCTTTCCGATGCCAAGCGCAAGCTGAGAAACAGAGCGCTTGAGCTGACAGCTCTGTTCTGCCCGCTGAGTGCAGACAGTGACGCCGCAGCTGCGGATTATCTGCAGAGATATGTCGACATGGCGGCTGCGAGCGGGATCCAGCGTGTAATCTTTACGGTTGAAAGCTGTGATGATCTTGAGGGATTCCGCAGAAAAATGCAGGCGGCTGTCAGAAGAGCCGAGGACACGGACGTGGAAATACTGTTTGAAACAGTCGGGGCTCTCTGCTCGGGCAGGCGCTGTCTCGAACTGATCAACTGCTTCTCATCCACTGCCGTAGGTGTTTCCTGGAATACCAGAGGCACATATTTTCAGGCAGGGGAAAGCCTTGAGACAACGATCAAGACACTCGGTGCATATATCCGTTATGTCAGGCTCGGTGACTGCAGGGACGGTGTGAATGTTCTGGCAGGTGAAGGGGTTCTTCCGATTGACAAGTTTGTCAGCGGCATGCGCTCTCTTCATTATGAAGGATGCATTGCAGTGGACTGGAATGATGAGATCCAGGATCCCGATATTGTCCTGACGCACTTTGAGAGCTTTATCAACAGGATCGACAGGGAGAGTGATACATCCAACGCTCTGTATTACAACCGTTCCCATACCGGGACGTTCCCCTGGAAAAAGTACGAAACCGTTGATATGACTTTTTCGCAGGTGCTTGATACGATGGCCGAAACTTATCCGGACCAGTATGCATTTAAATATACAACGCTGGATTATACACGCACCTATGCGCAGTTCAGGCGGGATGTTGACAGACTGGCTGCGGCTTTTATCGCCATCGGCGTAAAGCCGGGCTCGCATGTTGCGATCTGGGCGACCAATGTGCCGGCATGGTATCTGACATTCTGGGCGGCAACCAAGATCGGGGCAGTCCTTGTAACAGTCAACACGGCATATAAGGTTCATGAGGTTGAATATCTTCTGAACCAGTCCGATACGCATACACTGGTCATGATTGAATATACCAGAGACTCAAACTACAGACAGATCATTCAGGAACTGTGTCCCGAACTGGAGGGACATACACCGGGAAAACCGCTGTATGCGAAAAAGCTCCCGTTCCTCAGAAACGTGATCACCGTAGGCTTCCGCATGGAAGGGGCTCTGGCATGGGAGGAAATGCCGGATTATGCGGAAAAGGTACCGCATGAGGAAGTGCTGAGGCGTGCCAGCCTGGTAAGTCCGGATGACGTGTGCAATATGCAGTACACTTCCGGCACGACGGGTTTCCCGAAGGGTGTTATGCTGACGCACAACAATATTATCAATGACGGCAAGACAATCGGCGACCGCATGGATCTTTCCACTGCCGACCGCATGATGATACAGGTTCCCATGTTCCACTGCTTCGGAATGGTCCTTTCCATGACTTCGACCATGACGCACGGCGGAACGCTTTCCCCGGTTCCGTATTTTTCACCGAAGTCATCCCTGGCATGCATCAATCAGGAAAAGATTACCTGCTTCAACGGTGTTCCCACGATGTTTATTGCCATGTTCAATCATCCTGATTTCAGCAAAACGGACTTCTCATATATCCGTACCGGCATTATGGCCGGCAGCAACTGTCCGCCGGATCTGATGCGCAAGGCTGCCGCAGAGATGAATATGAAGGAAATCATCTCGGTATACGGTCAGACGGAGTCTTCCCCGGGCTGCACGATGGGTGAAGTCAATGAAGATCTTGATCACCGTGTGGAGACGGTCGGTTCCGCATTCCCCGGTGTCGAGTGCAAGATTATCGATCCGGAGACAGGTGAAGACCTGCCGGACGGACAGAACGGTGAGTTTGTTGCCAGGGGATACAACATCATGCGCGGCTATTACAAAATGCCGGAGGCAACTGCCCAGGTTATTGATGAAGACGGATGGCTTCATACCGGTGATATCTGCTGCCGGACGGAAGACGGCTACTACAAGGTGACCGGCAGACTGAAGGATATGATTATCCGCGGCGGCGAGAATATCTATCCGCGTGAAATTGAAGAATTCTATCTGACATATCCGAAGGTCCGTGATGTTCAGGTGGTCGGCGTAAAGGATGAACGCTATGGCGAGGAAGCATGTGCATGGGTCATTCTGCATGAGCATGAGACCGCAACAGAGCAGGAGCTCAAGGATTACGGATATGAAAGAATGGCACGCCACAAGGTGCCGCGCTATTTCAAATTTGTGCCTGATTTCCCGATGAATGCGGCAGGCAAGATTCTGAAATACAAGATGAAGGAACAGTCCGAAGAAGAGCTCGGTCTGAAATGAAAATTGTTTCAGAAAAAATAATGCTTGACTGAACAGGACTTTAACGATAGTATTAACGCAAATCAAATAGTGAAAGGCACAGACGAAGACGGGCGAAACACGAAGCTGATGCAGAGATCCGGATGGATGGTGAAATTCCGGCAGTGAACGTTTCTGAACCTATCACTTCCGAGCCGGCAGTGTGAACGGTCTCAAGTAATACTGCACGTAGTTGCTGCGTAAAAGCAAAAGGCGTGATGGCGCTGATGAGGGGCATTTCATAAAGAAATGCAATTTGAGTGGTACCGCGGGATACCGATGCAGAATTCGGGCTCGTCTCAAACAATTATTTGAGACGAGCCTTTCTTCGTCTCAGCAGGAGGGTGGCCATGAGCACACAGAACACGAGGACCAGACTGAAAGAAATTGCTTCACGTGTCCGGGAAATCCGTGACGTACTGGGTATGTCGGAGGAGGAAGTAGCGCGCTCCACTGAAGTGACTGTCGAGGATTACCGGAGATATGAAAGCGGTGAGGCGGACCTGCCGTTCAGTTTTATCCACAAATGTGCATTAACCTTCGGAGTTGATTTTTCGGAACTTCTTGAAGGCAACTCTACAGCAAGACTCAGTTCATACACAGTAACAAGAAAAGACGAAGGTCTGGAAACTGCCAAGGAAGAAGGCATCCTGATCAAGAATCTTGCCCCGCGTTTCCGCAACAAGATTGCCGAGCCGTACTGGGTAAGATACGAATATTCGGATGAACTTCAGAATGCGCCGATTCATACGACGACGCATGACGGGCAGGAATTCGACTATGTTGTATCAGGATCCCTGAAAATTCAGATCGGCGACAATCAGGAAATCCTGCATAAGGGCGACAGTATTCTCTACAACAGTTCCTCACCGCACGGCATGATTGCCGTAGGCGGAAAAGACTGCGTATTCCTTGCAATTATTCTTCCCGGCGAAGCAAAGCATGAGGAAGTCGAGTACGAGGATGTATCTGCCGAGAAGTTCGCTGATTCCAGACTTCTTGTCGATGAATTTGTTGAAGTCACCGAAAATCCCAACGGTTCACCGAAGGAAATCAATTTCAAAAATACAGACAGATTCAATTTCGGATTTGACGTCGTTGACAAAATCGCAGACAAATATCCGGACAAGCTGGCAATGATTCACCTTGATGTGAACAAGACGGAACGCCGGTATACATTCAAGGACATTAAGAAAGAGTCCAGCCGCTGCGCAAACTACTTCAAGTCACTGGGCATCAAAAAGGGCGACAAAGTCATGCTTGTACTGAAGCGCCACTATCAGTTCTGGTTTGCGATGGTCGGCCTGCACAAGCTGGGAGCGATTGCAATTCCGGCAACCTATCAGCTGCGCGAGCATGATTTCTGCTACAGATTTGATTCTGCGGGAGTTTCCGCGATCATCTGCACTTCGGACGGTGACGTGGCTGATATTGCCGATGCGGCAATTGCCAAATGTCCGAGCGTAAAGCTGAAAATGATCGTAGGAGAGCCGAAGGAAGGCTGGCGTGACTTCAACAGTGAATACAAAATGTATTCTTCCGTATTCGCAAGATCGGAAGATACCCCGGCAGGTGAGGAACCGGCCCTGATGTTCTTCTCAAGCGGTACAACGGGCAACCCGAAAATGGTTGAACACAAGCATACATATGCGCTCGGTCACTTTATGACAGCGCGCTACTGGCACAGATGCGAACCTGACGGACTGCACTTTACGATATCCGACACCGGATGGGGAAAATCCCTCTGGGGCAAATTATACGGACAGTGGATGTGCGAAGGCGCCGTATTCGTATATGACTTCGACAGATTCCATGCATCGGATATCCTGCCGCTGTTCAAGCAGTACGGCATTACGACATTCTGTGCACCGCCGACCATGCTGAGAATGATGGTCCGCGAAGATATTTCCAAATATGACTTCTCATCGGTCAAGCATATGACAACAGCCGGTGAGGCGCTGAATCCGGAAGTTGCAAGACTTTTCAGGAAGGCAACCGGTCTGGAAGTCATGGAGGGATTCGGTCAGACGGAAACGACGCTGGTTATCGCCAATTTCGGCGGCAATCCGGTCAAGCTCGGTTCCATGGGCAAGGCATCGCCGCAGTATCAGATTTCACTGCTGAGCAGGGACGGCAAGCCTGTCGCTGACGGTGAACCGGGAGAAATCTGCATCAGTCTTGCTGACGGTTCGCCGACAGGACTGTTCCGGGAATACTACAGAGACACAGAAAAAACACGTGAGCAGGTTCATGACGGCTTCTATCACACCGGTGATATTGCATGGCGTGATGAGGATGACTACTACTGGTATGTCGGACGCGGAGACGATATCATCAAGTCTTCCGGCTACCGTATCGGGCCGTTCGAGATCGAATCCGTAATTCTTGAACTGCCGTATGTCCTTGACTGTGCGGTTTCTCCGGAACCGGACGAAGTCAGAGGACAGATCGTTAAGGCTTCCGTTGTGCTGATGAAGGACAAGGAGCCGACCGAAGAGCTCAAGAAGGAAATTCAGAACTACGTCAAGCAGCATACCGCACCTTACAAGTATCCCCGCAAAGTTGTCTTCTGTGATGAACTGCCGAAGACAATCAACGGAAAGATTATCAGATCACAGCTGTAACTACAGGAAAAAGCAGGAGGAGAATCTCATGAGTTTAGACATTAAGGTTACAAAAACAACAGAACCCAGGGAGCGTCCGCAGGATGAATCAAAGCTCGGGTTCGGCAGAATCTTTACCGATCACATGTTCCTGATGGATCACAATGAAAAGGAAGGCTGGCACAATCTCCGTATTGTTCCGTTCGGCTATCTGCCGATTCATCCGGCGTCAACAGTTCTTCATTACGGCGTTGAGATTTTTGAAGGCATGAAGGCATACCGCAACGTGAAGGGTGAGATCGTAATGTTCCGCCCGGATGAGAACGGAAAGAGAATGAACAACAGTGCCGAACGTTTATGTCTGCCGGAAATCGATTCACAGATGTGGATGGAAATTCTTGATACGCTCGTAAAGATGGAAAAAGACTGGGTTCCTTACTCTGAGGGTTCCTCCCTGTACATCCGTCCGTTTGAATTCGGAAATGATGAAAATCTGGGCGTGCATGCAGTTCACAATACGACTTTTGCCGTAATTCTTTCACCGAGCGGTGCATATTATGCAGAAGGCATCAATCCGGTCAAGATTGCGATTGAATCCAGAGATGTCCGTGCAGTCAGAGGCGGCACAGGCTATGCCAAGTGCGGCGGCAACTATGCGGCATCCCTGAGAGCAGGAAAAGTGGCAGCCGAGCACGGCTATACACAGGTTCTCTGGCTTGACGGCGTTGAAAGAAAATACATCGAGGAAGTCGGTGCCATGAATGTCATGTTCAAGATCAACGGGGAGATCATCACTCCTGCGCTGACCGGATCAGTTCTTCCCGGCATCACCAGAAAGTCATGCATCGAACTGCTCAGGGATATGGGCTACAAGGTAACGGAACGTCTGATTTCCGTTGACGAAGTGATTGAAGCTGCCAAAAACGGAACACTGGAAGAGTTCTGGGGAACCGGTACCGCAGCGGTTGTTTCACCGGTAGGCTGGCTCAGCTATCAGGGTGAAGAATACACGATCGGTGACGGCAGGATCGGTGAAGTGACACAGAAGCTTTATGACACACTGACAGGCATTCAGTGGGGTCATATCGAGGATACGAAAAACTGGATCCATAAAGTATGCTGAAACCGAAACGTCTGTCGCTGCTGATGGGACACTACGGCAGCGGCAAGACCAATATCGCAGTAAATTATGCACTGTATCTCAGGGAACTGGGGCTTCCGGTTGCCATCGCGGATCTGGATATTGTCAATCCGTACTTCCGCATGAAGGACAGCGAGGAAGAAATGCGGAAGAGGGGAATCGATGTGATTGCGCTTCCGTATGCCAACAGCAATGTTGATCTTCCGGCACTGCCTTCAAGTGCATATTCACTGGTGCAGAACAAATCCAGGTATGCGGTTCTGGATATCGGAGGAGATGACAGAGGCGCTCTGGCACTGGGAAGGTTTACGCCTTATATTCTGGAAGAAAATAACTATGACATGTTCTTTGTAGCAAATTTCTGCAGGCCTCTGACGCAGAATGCGGAAGATGCCATGGAAGTTCTGCACGAAATTGAATATGCATGCGGCATGCATTTTACGGGAATCATCAACAATACCAATCTCGGCCCGGAAACAACGGCAGGGACCGTGCTTGATTCACAGGTGCATGTTCAGAAGCTGTCTGAGCTTTCCGGACTGCCTGTTGTCATGACGGCAGTGCATGATACGCTTTACGAAGATTTAAAGGACCTCATTCCGGATCTGTTTCCGCTGAAACTGCAGAAGAAGATCACAGATGAATGAGACTGAGGAGAACGGATATTATGGCAAAGGTTACTTTCAATACCGATATCTGCAAGGGCTGCGGACTCTGCGTCAGTGTATGCCCGAAGCATATTCTGGTAATCGCAGCTGACAGGATCAACAAAAAAGGACACTCTCCTGCGGTCATTACCGATCAGGAGGCATGCATCGGATGCGCAAGCTGTGCAATTATGTGTCCCGACTGTGTGATCACGGTGGAAAGGTAAGGTGAAGTCATGGCTGAAAAAGTACTTATGAAGGGGAACGAGGCAATCGCTGAAGCTGCCCTGAGAGCAGGCTGCAGGCATTACTTCGGTTATCCGATCACACCGCAGACAGAACTGACTGCCTACATGGCGAAGCGTCTGCCGAAAATGGGAGGTGTATTCCTGCAGGCAGAGTCGGAAATTGCCGCAATCAATATGGTTTACGGTGTTGCTTCGACAGGAAAGCGTGTCATGACATCTTCCTCCTCTCCGGGAATTTCCCTGAAGCAGGAAGGTATTTCCTATATTGCCGGCGCTGATCTTCCGGCGCTGATCATCAATGTTCAGAGAGGCGGCCCCGGACTCGGCGGCATCCAGCCTTCGCAGAGTGACTATTTCCAGGCAACAAAGGGCGGCGGACACGGCGACTATCATCTGATTGTTCTGACACCGTCATCCGTTCAGGAAATGGCTGACCTGACTGCGCTTGCGTTCGATCTGGGCGACAAATACCGCATGCCTGCCATGATCCTGGCGGACGGCACGCTCGGACAGACCATGGAGCCGGTTGTTCTTCCCGAGGAACATGTCAATGTGGTTGAAAAGCCGTGGGCAGTCACAGGCACAAAAATGGCACGTGAGCACAATGTCGTCAATTCACTGTATCTGGTTCCGGAAATTCTGGAAAAGACCAATAATGACCGCTTTGAGCGCTACAAATACATTGAAGAGCATGAAGTGCGCTATGAAAGCTATATGATGGATGATGCGGACTACTGCATCGTGGCTTTCGGAATCGCTGCCCGTGTATCCAGAAATGCCGTTACGGCGCTGAGAAAGAAGGGTATCAGGGCAGGAATGATCCGCCCGATTACGGTATGGCCGTTCCCGAAGAAGGTCATCCGCGAGGCTGCTGACCATGTAAAGGCATTTGTCTCCGTTGAGCTTTCCATGGGCCAGATGATTGAGGATGTGAAGCTTGCGGAAGAATGCATCCGTCCGGTATATCTCTGCCAGCGTTCGGGAGGAATTATCCCGTCACCGCAGGAAGTTACGGAACTTGTTGAAAAGCTGGAAGGAGGTGCTGAGTAATGACAGTTGTATTTGAAAAGCCGCATGCACTGACGGATGCGGAACTTCATTACTGCCCCGGCTGCACACACGGTATTATTCACAGGCTTGTCGCCGAAGCAATCGACACGCTCGGCGTTGAAGGCGATACCATCGGTGTGGCTCCCGTAGGCTGTGCGGTTATGGCCTACAATTACTTCAGATGCGACATGGTTGAAGCTGCGCACGGACGAGCTCCGGCAGTGGCGACCGGCATCAAGCGTTCACTTCCCGACAGCGTTGTATTTGCCTATCAGGGAGACGGTGACCTGGCATCCATCGGTATGGCGGAGATCGTCCATGCAGCAACGAGAAATGAAAACATTACGATCATTTTCGTGAATAATGCGATTTACGGCATGACAGGCGGCCAGATGGCTCCGACATCACTTCCCGGACAGGTAACGCAGACTTCCCCTTACGGAAGAGATGTCCTGACGGCAGGCTATCCGATCAGAGTCAGTGAGCTTCTTTCCTCTCTGGACGGACCGGAATTTATTGCCCGTGTTGCCGTCAACAATGTCAGAAACGTCCGTGAGGCAAAGAAAACAATCGAGAAGGCGTTCCGGAATCAGATTGAGAAGAAAGGCTTCTCACTCGTTGAGGTTGTGTCCTCTTGTCCTACCAACTGGGGCATGACACCGCAGAAAGCTCTTGAATTTGTTGAAAACAGCATGATCCCTTATTATCCGCTCGGTGTCTATAAAGACAGGAGCAGGGAGGACTGAATATGGCAGTGACACAGATACTGATTGCCGGATTCGGCGGACAGGGTGTTCTGTTTGCCGGCAAGTTCCTTGCGTACAAGGCGCTGATGGAGGAAAAGCAGCTGAGCTGGCTTCCTTCCTACGGACCTGAAATGCGTGGCGGCACGGCAAACTGCAGCGTTACGATCAGTGACGAGCCGATCGGCTCACCGATTATTACAAACCCGGATATTCTCATTGCCATGAATCTTCCTTCACTGGAAAAATTTGAGAATACGGTTGTGCCGGGCGGTGTGATCTTTGTGGAATCCACGCTGATTGAAAGAAAAGTAAAGCGTGATGATGTGACTGTTTATTATCTGCCGGCTACGAAGATTGCCCAGGAACTCGGCGCTCCGGGTCTTGCCAACATGGTAATGACAGGAAAACTGATCCGTGAATGTCCGGTTGTATCTCATGATCATCTGGAAGATGCCCTCCGCAAGGTGGTATCCTCAAGACACGCAGATCTGCTTGATATCAACCTGAAGGCGATTGAAACAGGATATTCCGTCAACGGATAAATCATCAGAAGAAAGCGGAGATATATGAAAATCTCTGCTTTTTTTTAATGCTTTGGTATCATATTATTAGTTACTGATAAAGAGGTTCTGTATGAAATTACTGAAGCAGTTTGGCATTATCCTGCTGGTGTCCTTTATCGGGGAGGTTCTTCATGAAGTTCTCCCGCTTCCGGTACCGGCAAGTATTTACGGCATTATTCTGATGTTTGCGGCACTGACGACGCATGTAATACCCCTGGAGGCAGTCAGCACGGCGGGAAAGTATCTGATTGAGATTATGGCAGTGATGTTTATTCCCGCGGCTGCCGGACTGATCGTTTCCTGGGATATGATACGCGCATACTGGGTTCAGTATCTTGTTCTGATGGTTGTTTCGACGGTTGTTGTTATGGTGGTCTCCGCATCCGTTACGCAGTTTGTGATCAGAAAGGGAGGCAGGAAGTCATGAATGAATTTCTGGCAGGTTCCACGTTCTTCGGCGTGCTGTTTACCCTGCTTGCTTATTATGCAGGCGTACTTCTGAAGAAAAAACTGAAGCATCCTCTGTGCAATCCGATTCTGATTGCGATTCTGCTGGTGATTGCGTTTCTGATCGTTTTTGATGTTGATTACGAAACATATAATGCCGGTGCGAAATACCTGAGCTATTTTCTGACGCCCGCCACGGTATGCCTGGCTATTCCGCTGTATGAACAGATCCGGCTGCTGAAGGACAACTGGAAGGCAATTATTGCCGGTATTCTGTCGGGTGTTCTTACCAGTATTCTTGTGGTATTTGCTTTTTCCCTGCTGTTCGGCTTTGACCATGCGCAGTATGTGACATTCCTTCCCAAGTCCATTACGACGGCGATCGGCATGGGCGTCGTGGAGGAGCTCGGAGGCTATGTTTCGATTGCCGTGGCTGTGATTATCCTGACGGGTGTCGTCGGAAATGTTCTCGGGGAAACGGTGTTCTCGGTTTTCAGAATCACGGAGCCGGTTGCCAGGGGAATCGGTCTGGGTACTTCGGCACATGCGATCGGTACGGCGAGGGCGATGGAACTCGGAGAGGTGGAAGGCGCCATGAGCTCCCTGTCTATTGTCACGGCGGGACTGATTACCGTGATTCTTGCACCGATGTTTGCCGGACTGCTGTAACAGAAAGTATCAGGAACTGAAATGAAAAAAGCACTCGTACTTTCCGGCGGCGGAACACGCGGCAGCTATCAGAACGGCGTGATGCGTGCTCTCTGCAGGATTCAGAAAAACAGATTTGATATTATCACGGGAACGTCCATAGGAGCGCTCAACGGAGCCCTTGCGGTCCAGTCGGACTACAGGGCAATGGATGATCTCTGGCATAACCTGAGTCAGGACCAGATCATCAACAGTCCGATCTCCATGGATATTGACCTGATGACGCTGATGAACGAACGTTCACAGATTATACCTTTTGTCAGAAACTATTTCGAGGAAAAAGGCGCCGACAACCGGCCGCTGATCGAAGGCATCAGACGCCTGTACAACCCGGAGAAATTCTTCGCTTCCAAAACAGATTTCGGATGTATTGCGGCAAGATACAGGACAAGGGAAGGCGTCATGGTCACGAAGGAAATGATGCGCGAACACGGGGCTGACTGGCTGATTTCCTCTGCCAGTGCATGGCCGGTATTTCCTGTTCACAGATTTGAAGAAGGGGATTTCATTGACGGGGGATATTATGACAATCTTCCCGTGGATTTTGCCCTGCAGCTCGGTGCAGAGGAGATCATTGCGGTCGATCTGCGGAATGTTCCCCAGCATCCGAATTATATGGACTGCCCCGGGATTACCTATATTTATCCGAAGGTCACCGCGGATATGTTCCTGTCGTTTGACAGAAGCTATCTGAACATGCTGGAGACAGCCGGATACTATGACGCAATGAAAGCCTGCGGCGTTTTTGACGGGGTGAAGTACACATTTGAGCACCGCCGGCTTCCGGACTGGAACGGAAGCTTCCGCAGGGATATCCTGATGCTTGAGACGAGGATCACAAGGGCCGGGGAAATCAACGAAAAGCTCAGGAGCGCACAGCTGATTACGGATGCGCTTCTTGCCGTCCAGCACAAGAAAATCCTGTCGGAAAAGGAATTTTTCTACGGGATGGCTGATTATATTCTGGATCTGCTTTCCGGGGATATCGGTCATGTATATACGTACAGAGAATTCAGGAAACTCGTGACGGAGCGTTTTGATGCATGCAGAAGCGAAAGCTATACATACCGTCCCGGCATGAATATGAGCCAGCTTCATGCATTCGTCTCTTCACTGGACAGACCGGGAAGGATCGGACATATTGTGCATGCTGTGTATTATCCTGATCACAGGATCGTTTCGGACAATGCACTTCTCACCATGTATCCGTTCGAGGCGGCAGCGGCACTGTTTATTATTTATATCCTTGAGGAAAAGGAAGCGGGAAGAATATGGAAAGATGCGCAAAGTTTGAAAAAGTGAGCTTCAGCCGGTTTTATGAAGGCTTTCATGCCTTCAGACCGGAAATGACGGAGGAGGAAATCAGGGAGGTATACGGACAGATCAGGCTTCCCGAACGGGCCACCGCAGGTTCTGCAGGCTACGATTTCTTTGCCCCGTGCGATATTGTCCTGCACCCCAAGGACGAAATACTGATACCGACCGGCATCCGTGTTAAAATGAAGGGGAGCTATGTACTGATGCTGTTTCCGAGGAGTTCGCTCGGTTTCAAATACAGACTTCAGCTGAACAATACTGTCGGAATTATTGACAGTGACTACTTCTTCGCCGAAAACGAAGGACATATTTTCTGCAGACTGACCAATGATTCGAACCGGGGAAAGGTTCTGGAACTGAAGAAGGGAACAGGAATGGTTCAGGGCATCTTCGTTCCGTTCGGAATTACCGAAGATGATGAAGCGGAAGGACAGCGGACCGGAGGATTCGGAAGTACAGACAGAAAGCAGGACTGAACATGACAGAACAGGAACAGAAATACAGCTATTTTCAGACGGAGCCCATTCCCGCGCATATCCTTGAACGTATGGAGGAATGCCGGAAAAAGGGAATGACGGTTCCGGATGAAAAGCTGATCAAAAGACCTTCCCAGATTGAAGGAATCCGGGAGGCCTCAAGAATAAATACACTGGTGCTCGATGCGGTGGCCGGAGAAATCCGTGAGGGCATGAGCACGCAGGAAATTGACGATATCGTGGCGGCGGTGACGGAACAGTACGGAGCCGTCTGTGCACCGCTGCATTTTGAAGGATATCCCAAACATGTATGCACATCGGTCAATGATGAAGTATGCCACGGCATTCCTGCCAGAAGGAGGAAGCTGAAAAACGGAGACATCGTCAACGTTGACTGCACCACGATCAAAAACGGCTACTACGGTGATGCCAGCCGCATGTTTCTGATCGGTGAAGTCAGCGAGGCAAGAAGAAAGCTTGTCGAAGAAACGAAAAAGTGCCTTGAGATCGGTCTTGAAGCCGCGAAGCCGTGGAATACGGTCGGAGACATCGGGGCGGCAATATCGAAATATGCACATTCGAAGGGATATTCGGTAGTGCGCGAGCTCGGCGGCCATGGCGTGGGCGTTGAATTCCATGAAGATCCCTTTGTGGCACATATTGCAAAGGCACATACCGGAATGGTGCTGGTGCCGGGCATGGTGATAACCATCGAGCCGATGATCAATGCCGGAAGAGCAGGCGTATCGATTGACCCCTACAACGGGTGGACGATCTATACAAATGACGGCAGGGACAGTGCCCAGTGGGAACATACGCTTCTGATTACGGAAACCGGAATTGAAATTCTCAGTTACTGACAAAGAGGAAAGACAATGAATAAGAAAATTTATGTTACGGGTCACAGGCATCCTGATTCCGATGCGATCTGTGCGGCAATTACCTACGCTGATCTTCTGAGACACCTCGGTGAGGATTCCGTTGCCTGCAGACAGGGACCGCTGAATGAAGAAACCAAATTTATTCTTAAGAAATTCAATCAGGAAAATCCTCTGCTTCTGACAGATGCGAGGACGACCATCAGTGATATTGACATTGATGAGCCGGCAATCATCAGACGGGATGAAACCGTTCATCACGCATGGCATGTAATGCTGCAGACACAGAACAGATCACTGTTCGTTGTGGATGAAAACAACAAGCTCTGCGGCATCTGCACAACCTCGAATCTGTCTTATGTAAGACTGAAGGAAGAGGTTGTCCTGAGCAATCTGATGGCTACCGCAACGCTTGACAACATTGCCAGAACAATCGGCGGAAGAATCATTGTCAGGCCGAAGGAATTCAAGACAAACGGTGTTGTGCACGTAATCACGCTGGACAACCGTGAAACGATGATCTATACCCTTGCCGGCGGCATTTCAATCCTTTCCAGCGGCAGTGAAAAGCAGAAGCTGGTCATCGATATGGGATGCAGGCTGCTTGTTGTCACATGCGCACAGAAAGTGGACAGTGAAATCGTCAGAAAAGCGCAGGAACAGGGTGTTGCCGTCATTGAAACAGACCAGGATACCATGCATACCGCAAGAGTTATCACTGAGTCATATTCGGTTGAAAACATTATGTCCAAAGATGTCATGTACTTCACAATGGATGAATATGTGGATGATGTGGCACAGAAAATGGCAAAGCACAGAGTCAGAAGCTATCCGGTGCTTGACGATGAGGGAAATATCATCGGTGCGATTTCCCGCTATCATACCCTGAATTATCCGAGAAGAAGGATGGCGCTTGTGGACCACAGTGCAGTCAACCAGTCGATCGGTCATATCGAAACCGCTTATATTGAGGCAATCGTGGACCATCATCATATCGGCAATATCACAACCGATCATCCGATTTATTACAGAAATCTGAAGTGCGGCTGCACATGCACGATTATTTCGATGCTGTATCAGGAAAACGGACTTCTTCCGGATAAAGAAATGAGCGGTCTGTTAATGTCGGCGATTCTCTCTGATACGCTGAACTTCAAGAGCGCCACAACAACAGAGATGGATCATGTTGCGGTAGCCTGGCTGGCAAAGAGGGCGGGAATCGACGACGTTGATGCATATGCAAGGGATATGCTCGGTGCCTCTGTCGCCCTGAAGGACAGCTCGATGCATACGATCCTCAACAGGGACCTGAAGTACTACGATGTCGGAGAGTATCATTTCGCAATCGGTCAGACCAACTTCAGCCACATGGAGGATGTACAGAAGCTGCTTCCCGAATTCAAGGAAAACATGCAGAAGGAGCAGCAGGAAAAGAAGCTCGATCTGGAAGTTATGCTGTTCACGGATGTTATGGGAGAAGGCTCGCTGTTTGTCTTCTACGGTCCGCTGAGCTATCTGGTCGCTGATGTCATCGAAACGAATTTCGATGATCACAGCGGATTCGATCCCACGATCATTTCCAGAAAGCAGCAGCTGATGCCGAAGCTGTTTGAGGCTATCAAGAACATTTAGAAATACGGGAAGGACGGGATAACCGTCCTTCTTTTCTTCTGCGCGGATATGCATAACCGCTGCCGGGACGGATATGATAAATGCAGCGGCATTCATAAAGCAGTTGCTTTTTCCTGTCTATCAAATAAAATTGAAAAAGAAAACCGCATTATATGCGGTTTCAATGGTATGCCCGATGGGGATCGAACCCACAACCTCCAGATTCGGAATCTGACACGCTATCCAATTGCGCCACGGGCACAGAGTCCATGGACTATTTTACCACAAGGAGAACAGTTATGGTAAATACAAGTGATATTAAACTGATCGTATGTGATGTTGACAATACAATTATACCGGCAGGCCAGCCGGCAATTTCAAGAAGGCTGAAACGGGCCTTTGACAGTGCGATGGCCAAAGGAATCCATATCCTTGTTGATACGGGCAGGCATTATACATTCCTGCAGGAATCACTGTTCGAGGATCTTCCCCTGGAATTTATCGGCACGATCAACGGTGCGTGTCTGGTTGACAGGCAGGGAAATGTCATTGAAAAACATACGATGAGTCTGGAGAGCATGAACCGCATCACGGAAATATGTGAGCAGAATGATATCGGCCTCGGCTTCAAATTTGAGGATGCCGTCGTGACATATGCCAATCACATGAAGTTCGTGGACGGATACTGCAAAGATGATGTCCGTCTGAGAAATGCCGTGATCAATGATGATGAGAACAGAAGCCATCATCTGAAATACGGACTGCCGATCGGCGTATTCATCATCGGAAAGAGTGAGACCATCGAACTTTACAGGGATGCTGTTCCGGAAATGGCATGGGCATGGTCATACAAGGACGGGTATGACATCTATATCAAAGATACAAACAAGGCAACTGCCGTGGAACCGGTGCTGAAGCATTACGGCATAACATGGGATAACGTAATTGCCTTCGGAGATGCCGGCAATGATACGCCGTTTATCAGAAAGGCGGCAGTCGGCGTCGCTCTGGGAAATGCAAAGGACGATGTAAAGCAGTATGCAGACATCGTCGCGGATGACTGTGCAGAGGATGGTGCAGCAAAAGTGCTGGAAGATCTTGGCATTGCGTAAATAGAGTGCTAAAATCTTGGTACGGGGTCGTAGCTCACCTGGGAGAGCGCATCGCTGGCAGCGATGAGGTAGAGAGTTCGAGCCTCTTCGGCTCCACTGAAAAAAAGATTCTTCGGAATCTTTTTTCTGTTATCGGGGATGTTTTTCTCATATAATTGTTCCATCAATGGAGATGCTTATGAATAAAGAAGAAATGTTGAAAAAGTATAATGACTGGAAATTCCGCTGCTCCGCATACGAAATGGCTCTGAGCATTATCGGCATTGACAAGCTGACGGTGGCACCCCCTGACGGAAGTGCATACCGTGACGAAAGAACTGCATATCTGGCGGGTGAGCTTTTCAGCATCCGGACAGATCCGGAAATTGCTGAAATACTGAAGGTTCTGAAGAATGATGAAACGATCGACCCGGATATCAGAAAAGAGGCAGAGCTTAACTTTAAATCAGTCAGCGATATCCTCTGCATTCCGAAGGAGGAGTATGTTGCTTTCAGACATCTGTCGGATCAGGCGTATGATGCGTGGTACGAGGCAAAAACAAAGTCTGATTACTCAATATTTGAACCGTATCTGAAAAAGATCATTGAAGCCAGAAAAAAGATGTACGGCTACAGGGACAGTGCGCTGCCGCTGTATGACAGGATGCTGGATGATTATGAACCCGGCATGACAGCTGAGAAGTATGATGAATTCTTCGGAAAACTGAAGGAAAGGCTCGTTCCCCTGATCAGAAAAGTGACCGCCGCAGAACAGGTGGATGAAAGCTTTGCATTCCGCAGCTATCCGACCGGACTTCAGAAGGCATGGACGGAAAAGCAGCTGCTTCCGTATCTCGGCTTTACAAAGAACTGGGGTTATCAGAACGAAACGGAACATCCGTTTACAAGCTGGACATGCCAGAATGACTGCCGTACTACAACGAAGTATCTCGAAAACAATGTCATGTCCAGTATTTTCTCGACAATCCATGAGACAGGTCATGCCTGGTATGAGCATAATATTTCCCCGAAATATGACGGCTCGATTCTTTCGTCCGGTGTATCATCCGGCATGCATGAGTCCCAGTCAAGATTCTGTGAGAATTATCTGGGAAGATCACTTCCGTTCTGGGAGGCCAATTATGAATCACTGCAGAAGCAGTTCCCCGAACAGCTCGGTGATGTCACTGTTGAGCAGTTTGTAAATGCCTGCAATGCATCGGAGCCTTCGTTTGTCAGAACCGAGGCAGATGAGCTGACATATCCGCTTCATATACTGATCCGCTATGAGATTGAAAAAGGACTCTTCAGCGGTGAGATATCTGTTGAGGGACTGGATCAGACGTGGAATGAGATGTATAAAAAGTTCCTCGGCGTGGATGTTCCTAATGCAGCAAAAGGAATTCTGCAGGATGTGCACTGGTCATCCGGAGATTTCGGATATTTCCCGACATATGCACTGGGCAGTGCCTTCGGCGCACAGTTCTACCGTCAGATGAGGAAAGAGATGGACGTGGATGAGGCGCTCAGAAGCGGAAACTACCTGGCATGCATTTCCTGGCTGAAGGAGCATATCCATCAGTACGGATGCCGCTACAATGCGGATGAGATCATGCGGATGGCAACCGGTGAACCGTTTGATCCGGAATACTACATCGAATACCTTGAAGAGAAATATACAAAACTGTATCATCTTGATTGAAGGAGGAGTCTATGAAACTGCTGGAGGAACGTATTGCGAAGGACGGAAAAGTACTGGGAAATGAAATATTGAAAGTTGACAGTTTTCTGAATCATCAGATCGATCCTTCCATGATGAAGGCAATGGGCAAAGAATTCGCGAAACTCTTTGCGGAAGACGGAATTACCAGAATCCTGACAATTGAAGCGAGCGGCATCGCTGTGGCAATGATGACGGCACTCGAAATGAATCTGCCGATGGTATTTGCGAAAAAAAGCAAGAGCCGCAATATCGGAGATGATGTGTTTTCGGCACCTGTTCATTCATTTACCTATGACAGGGACTATATCATCACTGTATCAAGAGACTATCTGAGTGAAAACGACAGGGTGCTTCTGATTGATGACTTCCTGGCCAACGGAGAGGCTTTAAGAGGTCTGATCAGCCTGTGTTCGCAGGCCGGGGCAACAATCGGAGGAATCGGAATCTGCGTTGAAAAAGGCTTCCAGAGAGGCGGAAAGCAGATCCGCGAGATGGGCTACCATGTGGAAAGCCTTGCGATCGTAGACGCCATGGATGAAAACGGCATCACATTCAGAGAACAGTAAAGAAAAATGATTTCCTTCAGGGAAATCATTTTTTTCAGAATCCTCTCTGATCGAACTTCATTGTTTCAAGCGTCTGCTTTTTGAAGTCGCCGTATCTGTCTTCCTTAATTGCCTGGCGGGCATCCTCCATCAGCTTGATCAGGAACCTGACATTGTGAATGGACATCAGCCTTGTGCCGAAGCCTTCCTCGCTGCGGAACAGGTGATTCAGATATGCTTTTGTATAATTTCTGCAGCAGTAGCAGTCGCAATCCGGATCGAGCGGCGTAAAGTCTTCGGTGTACATTGCCTTTCTGATGTTGATGCGGCCCTGCGAGGTCATCAGCGTTCCGTGTCTGGCGATCCGGGTGGGAAGCACGCAGTCGCACATGTCAATATTCAGCGACACTGCTTCAAGCAGATCGTTGACGGCACCGACGCCCATCAGATAGCGGGGCCTGTCATAGGGCAGCTTTTCGGCTGACCATTTAACCATTCTGTACATGGTTTCCTTGTCTTCACCGACCGAAGTTCCGCCGATGGCATAGCCGGGGAAATCCATTTCAACCAGTTTTTCGGCACAGTATGTCCGCAGATCATAGTAGTCACCGCCCTGAACAATGCCGAAGACGGCCTGTTCATCCGGTCTCAGGTTGGCGTTTTTGCCGCGTTCTGCCCAGCGCAGCGTCCGCTCCATGGACTTTCTGGCATAGTCGTATGTGGCGGGATAGGGAATGCATTCATCAAATGACATGATGATGTCCGCCCCGATTTTATTCTGGATCTGTATGGATTTTTCGGGAGACAGGAACAGTTTGTCGCCGTTCAGGACATTTCTGAACGCTACGCCTTCCTCTGTGATCTTTCTTGTATCAGAAAGAGAGAAAACCTGGAATCCGCCGGAATCCGTCAGCATAGGTCCCTTGTAGTTCATGAATTTCTGAACGCCGCCTGCTTTGGCAACAATCTCCTCGCCCGGTCTGAGCCAGAGGTGATATGTATTTGCCAGAACTACGCCGGCATGCATATCATAAAGCTCTTCGGGGGAGATGAACTTGACGGTTGCCTGTGTTCCCACAGGCATGAACATCGGAGTTTCCACGTCTCCGTGGGGTGTATGAAGAATGCCTGTTCTTGCGCCTGACTGTCGGCAGACATGTGTTATTTCAAAAGTTACCGGATACATAATACCTCTTTCGTCTAATCAGTATAGCAGAGTTAAAGTCGTTCGGGTGTTATAATAATATTATGAAGTCCCAGGTAATTAAAATCAGGAATCTGCCGGAACAGGAGAAAAAACCGAAAGCGGTAAGAGTAAAACCGACGGAACTGCTTCTGCTGTGCGCAGCGGCCGGGCTGGCCGTGGCAGTCACCGGCAGTTCGGCTGCGCCGACCGGACTGGTGCTGTGTGTTTCGGCAATGTTTGCGCTGACGATGCTGCCGGATAAGAAGCTGATTGAGTTTACGCCTGATTTTCTGATCATGTACAATCTCAGGGATAATGATTCCTGCATGATTATTTACTGGGATGAGATCGTGCAGTGGCGGTATGACTATCATCAGGCGCACGATGAACTGGTTGTATATCTTGTGGACGGAAGCACGCAGTCACAGGATCTGTTCGGAAAATATGCGATACTCCGGCAGATGAATATGTACGCTGCAGGCAAGGAAATCAAGAGTGTCAGATAATGGTGCGGAAAATGAAAAATGAATTGAAACTGGTTGATCCGGAAAAAGTGGAAGAGTGCCGGAAAGCGATGATATGCGAAGATGACTATGACGATATGTCAATGATTTTTACTATGTTCGCTGACAGCACACGGCTGAAGATTATGAATGCACTGTTCACGAATGAACTGTGCGTCGGTGATCTTTCCGCCCTGATTGAAATGTCTCCGAGTGCGGTCAGCCATCAGCTGGCATCTTTGAAAAAGGTCAAGCTGGTCAGAACCAAAAAGATCGGCAAGCTGGTCTACTATTCGATGGCAGACGAGCACATTGCAAATATTTATAAAATGGCTTACGAACATATAACCGAGGACAGATGACAAGAGTAACGGCTATAGATTTTGAGACTGCAAACAGTTCCCCGGCATCGGTATGTGCCGTGGGAATTTCGGTTATGGAGGACGGTGCAGTTGAAGAAAAATATTATTCACTGATCAGACCGGCTGAGAACGTCTCCCGTTTTTTTAATATCAATATCCAGATTCACGGCATCCGTCCCGAAGACGTCGAGGATGCTCCGACCTTCCGGGAGGTTTTCACGGATATTTATCCGTATCTGAAGGATTCCGTGGTATGTGCGCACAATGCAAGATTTGATATGGGCTGCATGAAAGCGGCCTGTGAAAATGTCGGCATCAGGGTGCCGCATCTGAAGTATTTTGATACGGTCGCGCTTTCCCGAAGAATGTGTCCGGAACTGCCGCATCACAGGCTGAACGACATGTGCGGCTACCTTGATATCGAACTGAATCATCATAATGCGGCCAGTGACGCATCCGGATGTCTGATGATCGTGGCGCATGCCATGAACAGGGCAGGGTGCTATGAGATTGAGGAACTGCTCGGAAAATTCGGGGTAAGAGTCAATTATCTGTACTGAATGAGCGTTTTTTTTGATCAGAAACAGTCAAAGAATTGTAAAATTTTCAATAATTCTGAAATCAGTTTACATTCTTTGGGTTAGCGCCTATAATAGTTCCTATACGTATAAGTGAGGATTATATGGAATACGAGAACAATGCTTATTTCTGGCAGAAACTGGACACGCTTTACCTGTCCGGCAAAACAAAAATCACACGGAAAAAGGGAGATACGCATCCGCAGTTTGCCAATCTGGTCTATCCTGTTGATTATGCACACCTTGTTGATACCAACAGTGAAACCGAAGGGGTGTCATTGTATCTCGGCAGCAAGAACCGCAGCAGCATCACCGCACTGGTAGTGGCTGCCGATATCCTCAAGAAAACTCTTGATGTTAAAATTCTTGCGGGATGTACGGAAGATGAAGTGCTGGATGTACTGAGATTCCTGAATCAGACTGATTTCCAGAAAACAGTATTGATCAGAAAGGGAAAGAATATTCCGGCCTGGGGAGAAACAGATCTTTGACAAGCTGCCTGAGGGCAGCTTTTTATATGAAAAGAAGAGCATTCAGCTCTTCTTTATTTCCTCACCGTCGAATGTTCTGCAGAAGTCTTCCGGCTGCGGATCGGTGATAAGCTTTACGGCAAGCCTGCGTGCCCTGTCAAACAGTTCCTCCATGGAGTATGTTTCGGTTCTGCCGAAGATTTCAACCGGCTGCTTCTCTTCGTTTGCGATCGGCAGATTTGTGCCTGTCTTTCCGTACAGCATCATTCCGGTAATCAGATGATCCATGCGGGCGATTGTTTCAAACTTCTCAAGGAAGCTGTATTTGCGTTTTCCGCCGTCGAGGAAGCCGGTGATCCAGGCTGTCTGGAAGCAGGTGCGGCTGATTTTGGAGGCGGGGATGTTTCTGCCGTATATGTTGAGAAACAGTGCATGATACATCTGGGAGAGCAGTTTTGCGTCTTCTCTGGTAATGAGAAGATCTTTGTCAACGGTATATCCTTTTTTCTGCCTGTTCAGCATCCAGACGTCGAGCTCCGCCTCTATGCGGAAATGTTCCTCTATTTCCGAAGTTCCGTTTTTTCTGCTTTCGTTCGCGCTCGCCCAGTAAATGATCGGATGCATTGTTGAATCCAGGGCATAGTGCGTCAGATAGCCGCTGACATAGCTTTCCAGATCAGGATTGCCTTTGGAATAATCCAGCAGGAATTTTACGGTTTCCCGGATGTGCTCCTTATGCATCTGACTGCCCAGCGGCTTCAGGGAACCCGGAAAAAACATGGCGTTGGAAAAGAAGAAAAGATCCGGACCCTGGGAACCGAGCCAGAACATATGAAGATTGCTGACGGAGCATCTGGCGGAATAGGGAAGCGCTTCATATACACTTTTTGAAAAATCACAATGTGTTGTAGCAGCAGGCATAATAACCTCCTAATGTATCAATCTGTTGTATGCTTCGCGGATAACAGGCTTGATCCGCCTGACATTATAGATGGACCATTCCAGCGAAGCGCAGTATTTGTCGGCTGCCTGTACGATCATGCCTTCCTTTGTCACGGGACGGATATTATTCATCGGCCACATATGATGGAGAATGCAGTCTTTCATAACTTCGTCCACTTCATAATACTTTTCGGCATTGGCCAGTGCCACGATGGGATGGATTTCAATATGGTTTCCCTTGATCGGCTGGCCGCCGGTTTTGGGGTCATACAGATAAAAATCATGAAGCATTGCGCCTCTGGCACATGATTTGTAATTCAGACCGGCTTTTTTTGCCCATATGAAAGAATACCACGCAACATTCAGACAGTGCTGATAGCGTGTTGTGTGACGGTGATGCGTAAACAGCTTGAGCTTCTGATAATCTTCGCATGCGGTAATGTCCGCAACGGTTTTCAGAAACTCCATCGCTGTTTCGTCATCGGCATCCAGAAATGTGTTTTTGTTATTGATAATCAGCATAATTTCAGAGAGTCCGTGATGTTGTTGATTATTCGAAAAGATATGTGCCGATCCTTACCATATTTGATCCGTTTTCCAGAGCAAGCTGGTAATCGTCACTCATTCCCATGCTGAGAATGCGGATGCGGTCACTGCCGAATTCCTTCTGCAGGGATTTAAACAGCTGTTCGGCTTCTGCAAATACCGCACGGATTTCCTGCTCATCTTCGGTATGGGGACCCATTACCATGATTCCCTCAATCTGAATATGAGGATACTGCGCCATGTCCCTGATAAATCCGGATGCATCATCTGCCGAAAGTCCGGTTTTGTTCGTGTCGTTGAGAGCAAGATGGAATTCGGCCAGGCAGGGCATGACTTTGTCTGCCTTTGCGCATGCTTTTTCGATTTCCTTTGCGAGTTCTGCAGAATCCAGAGACTGAATCCGTGATACATACGGAACAACCTGTTTGACTTTATTGCGCTGCAGGTGACCGATAAACTGCCACTGAATGTCTTCGGGAAAGCGTTTTGCCTTTGCGATGAGGTCCTGGGCCTTGTTTTCACCGAACAGACGTTCCCCGCAGTCATAGAATGCCATGACCTCTTCATCGGAACGCTTCTTTGTTACCACGACGAGCTGTGCTCTGCCGCTGATACTTTCCTTAACTTTTTCGTAGTGTAATTTCTGCATGCAAAAATTATACACCTTCTCATGCTATAATAGATAACATGAATATCAAAGACGAACGTTTCAACGGGACTTTCAAGGTTCTTGTCATACTTGCACTGGTTCTCGGACTGGTCTCCCTGACGATGAACTTTCTTTCAATGCATTTTGAATCAGAACAGGAAAAGCATCCCAAGCCTACATCTTCGGCACAGAGCTGGACAATTGAAGACGAAATTCATGTAATCAATGTATTTGCGGCAGGTACTGCCGACTACGGTACAAGAGCGGCTCTGCCGGGTGAATATCTGACGATGTTCGGAAATGTTGACGAGCTGATCAACAACTACAACATGGCCGCGTATTCACAGTATTCCCTGCTGGGCATGGATCTGCCTGCTTCATTCGGAGAGATCATGACGGACATGGGATTCGATATGATCGGTCTGGCCAATCCGGAAAGTCTGAAATACGGAAAGAAGGGCATTGACGCTTCCATGGAATACTGGCTGACAACCGATGCGCATATTTCCGGAACGAATACGGGAACCGACTATCAGAATCAGATGAATCCGTTCTCCTACAATGATATTTCGGCAGTATTCCTTTCCTTCACGGATCATCTGTCAGCCGAGCTTCCTGAATCACAGCATTATCTGGTAAATGTATACGATGATGTAAAGACACCGCAGATCATTGCCAAGGCAAGGTCCATGGCGGATATTGTGGTTGTATCGGTTTTCTGGGACGGTGAGGATTCCGCTTTGCCGACCGACAGGCAGAAGGAAATGGCACAGGCCATGGCCGATGCCGGAGCTTCCGTTATCATAGGAAATGCCCCGAATGCCATCCAGCCGGCTGCGTGGATTGATGATACGCTGATCTTCTACTCAATGGGAAGCTTTATCAGCGACGACGGGGATCAGATGAACCGCATCGGTGCGGTCGGTGCCGTAACGATTACTGAAACAATCAGCGGTGACAGCCGCCGGATCGAGCTGACGAATCCGCGTGTGGATTTTGTGGCATCGGTTCCGTGTGACAACGGATATATGGTTAAGATGCTGAATGACTGTGCTGAGAATATTGAAGGCAAGGATGATATTTACAGCAGATATTCTTCCGTGATACAGAGAATGGATGACAGCATCCGTATCGGCGGACTGCAGTAAACAATTAACTGAATGAAGCAGGAATCAATGCATATGCAGAAGGATTCCTGCTTTTTGTATGCATATGAAAAGGCGGCTGAATGCCGCTCTGTTACTGGATGATGTTGTCGGAAAGCAGGGGAATCATCTGCTGCTTTCTTGACATGATCTTGTGGTCAAATCCGGTGTCCTCGTCAAACTGGGTGCTGATGATATTCTTCATGATATGACTCAGCGGACCCTTGTAGAGGAACATTGTTCCTTCGGCATTGACATCCGTGAACATCATGATGATCAGGTCGTAATGCTTATCCTGCTGTTCTTTTTCAACAACGGCACGGAATGCTTTGAGCCGGCTCTGAATATCTTCGATATCACTGTAGTTCGTCTGACCGATCGCCACATGGTATTTTCCGAACTGATACTGCTTGAGGTCGCGTGTCAGCAGATCATACGGGTCGGCGTTTTTCAGATTGACGGATGCCTTGAGAAGCAGCTGCGCATATTCGCCTACATCGACTTTGGCAATCCTTGCCAGCCAGTCTGCTGTCTTTCTGTCCAGCGGGGTTGTTGTCTGGGACTTGAAGTTCAGTGTATCCGAGATGATGGCAGAGAGCATCATGCCTGCCGTACTCTGCTCGGGAACGAGTCCGTTTTCCTGATAAAGCTGGGATATGATCGTGCATGTGCACCCGCACTGCTGGTTTCTGTAATAAATCGGCTTGACGGTTTCGATATTGCCGATGTTGTGGTGGTCGATGATTTCACAGATTTCCGCCTGATCGATGTAATCGATGGACTGCACCTTGGAACTGTGGTCAACAAGAATAAACTGCTTGCGGGGATAGCGGAACAGATGGTATCTGGAAATTGAGCCGATCGGATGGCCTGCTTCATCAAGCACCGGATAGGAACGGAATCTGGTGGCGCTGATCTGTTCTGCGACATCCTCGACATATTCCGAACCGTGGTAAACAATCGGCTTCTTTGTCATGATCAGCTTTACCGGGAAGCAGTTGTCGATAATCCTGGCTGCGGCTATCGTTGACATCTTTGATTCGATAATGACGGTGCCGTGCTGTACGGCAAGAGAACGGATTTCCTTCGATGCATGAATGCTGTTGGTCAGCAGAAGAAGCGCTGCATTATGCTCGATCAGCGTCTTCTGATTGGCAATGTTGTCCGACAGGATGCAGATGCTGGAATGAATCTCTTTTCCCAGGGAACTGACGTCGTTTCTCGTGCAGATAATCACATGACCGTTTGTTTTGAAACCGTCCTGAGGCACGCTGATGCGTCCGGAGAAGTCTCTTGCCATGATCTCGGGAGTGGTGTGGCTGAGCAGTCTGTTTCTCTTTTTCTGATCAGCGGTGCGGATACTCAGAAGGTCGGAGCCGGAAACGATCCCGACAAGTCTGCCGCTGTCATCAACGACACAGATCGATCTGTTCTTGTATTCACGTGTGATATTCAGTGCTTCATTGACGGAAGCATCCTCGTGAATCGTGACCGGCGGGTCAATGTCAAGCTCACTGACCTGTGATCTTGCGTCAAGAATCAGCGCCGGGGCTTCCACGTCAAAATAACGTGTGGCAAATTTAGTTTCCTCGTTCAGAGTTCCGAGTCTTCCGGCTACTGCGTTGACGCCCATTTTTCTTTTGAGCTCTGCATAGGAGTAGGCACTGGCTATGGCATCTGTATCCGGATGCTTGTGACCAATTACATAAACAGGACGTTTTTCAGAAATCATTTGTTTCACCTCTGGATAAATCTATTATACTGTTTCAGATGATCTAATATAATTCAAACGTTCTATTGTCTTATAGCTTTTCGGGTATTACGATTAGAATTGACGGAGGATAATCATCTTTATCCGGACCGAAATGCACTGAAGGAGGAATTATGGCAAACAAATACGCAGGAACACAGACAGAGAAGAATCTGCAGACAGCTTTCGCCGGTGAATCGCAGGCGAGAAACAAGTACACTTATTTTGCAAGCAAGGCAAAGAAGGAAGGGTTTGAACAGATTTCGGCGCTGTTCCTCAAGACTGCTGACAATGAGAAGGAACATGCAAAGATGTGGTTCAAGGAACTCGGCGGAATCGGAACAACAGCAGAAAATCTGAAAGCAGCAGCTGACGGTGAAAACTATGAGTGGACCGACATGTATGATGAGTTCGCAAAGACTGCCGATGCGGAAGGCTTCCCCGAACTGGCTGAAAAGTTCAGAGGTGTTGCGGCAATCGAAAAGCATCATGAGGAAAGATACAGAGCACTGCTGAAGAATGTTGAAACAGCGGCAGTATTCGAGAAGAGCGAAGTCAAGGTCTGGGAGTGCAGAAACTGCGGTCATATCGTGATCGGAACAAAAGCACCGGATGTATGTCCGGTATGCGCACATCCGCAGGCATACTTTGAAGTAAACGCAGAAAATTACTGAGAATCATGAAAAACAGTGAGCGGGGCAAAACCCGCTCATTGTCTTTCTGACCGGCATGAAATTGTGGTACATTTCTTATATGGAAAAGACATGCAGAATCATTGTTGTCTCGGACAATCACGGTGCCGCAGCACCCATCGAAGATCTGAAGCATCTGTATCCGGATGCGGATTATTTTCTGCATCTCGGTGACAGTGAACTGACTGCATCCGAACTGCAGGGCTACATCTGTGTCAGGGGAAACAATGACTGGGATTCCGGATTTCCGAACTGTCGGACAGTGAGTGTCTGCGGACATAAGATTCTGATGTGCCACGGACACAGGGATATGTATACCGGTCATTATGAACGGCTGGCGGATAAGGCGGCTTCCATGGGATGCGACATTGCGTGCTTCGGTCATACGCATATCTATCATGATTCCGTTGTGAACGGGGTCCGTATGCTGAATCCGGGCAGCATCAGCCATAACCGTGACGGCAGTGCACCGTGCTATATGGAACTGACCATTGATGAAGAGGGAGTCCATGCCAGACGCATGAACTACAAAAGACAGAAAAAATCCGGGGATTATCACCGGAATGAGGGAAGGTCGTTTCTCGATTTTCTGTTCGGAAGGAAGAATATATGAAGGAAATCCTGCTCGGGATTCTGAATGCGGCTGCGTGGACGATGGAGGCGCCGGAGTTGTTTTCGGCAGGGCAGATCATCATGTCGCTGAGCGCCGCTGTCTGCGGTATTTTTCTGTATCTGGCAGTCAGGAACCGTCCGGCAGAGAAGCTGCTGGGTTTTCTGAAGACTGCCGGGATTGTTTTTCTTTGTGCGGAATGCTTCAGGCAGCTGTTTCTCTATTTCGTGATGTTTGATGAAACATACAACTGGTTCTATTTTCCTTTTCAGCTCTGCAGCATGCCGATGTATCTCTGTCTTCTGGTGCGGCATGAGAAGCTTCAGCCGGGAATCTATGCGTTTCTTTCCTCCTACGGACTGATCGCTGCCGTCTGTGCCCTGATGTTTCCCGAAGATATGCTGAAGCCGTATGTTGTGATTACATTCATCAGCTTTGCCTGGCACGGTCTGATGATCACGGCAGCGCTTGTTTCCGCGCGGCTGTGCCGCATCAGGGGAGGCTCCTTCCTTCAGGCGCTGCTGATCTTTGCGGTATGTGCCGTGGCTGCTTCGGCAGTGAATATTCTCAGCTATCCGTACAGCAGCGGCATGCCGGCGGATATGTTTTACATTTCGCCCTATACATATAACACGCAGCCGTTTTTCGGAAGAATCGCGAAAGCATACGGAAAGATACCGGAAAGCATTCTGTATCTCTGCCTGCTGTCGTTATCCGCAAAGGCTGTATATGAGACAGAAAAGCAGCTTCACAAATGAAGCTGCCGGTCTGTTTATTTTTTTTCTGCGCGCTTTTTGCTTTCCTCGGCCAGACTGATGAGTTCGTTCTTTTTTCCCGCTGCCAGAAGAAGGAAGCTGTAAATGCGGCTGATTACATCACCTTCGACTGCCCGGATGGCTGATTCATCTGCTGTCTGTCTTCCCGCGATTTCAGCCAGGGCTCCCTGAGAGAAAATGATATTGGTGAATGCCCGGGCACATGCCCTGTAGTCTTCCTGCGACATGCTGTGAATATGCATGTTTTTTACTGTCTCGAGCATTTCGGAGGGATCGACGTCCATGGCTTTGACAGCCGGATAACGGTCGGCCTTTCCGGCATTGCGTGTCACGGCAGCGACCATGGATATTTTATCGAGGATACTTCCGTCGATTGCCTTGTGCATATACCGGATCAGTTCATTTTCACATGCGCTCCTGATGGAACTGATGAGGGATGCGCTGACAGCGGTGCCGGGTGATACAAACTGCCTGAACGGCTTTAATACAAATGTTACGGAGAGACCTCTGGCTACTGCCTGAATATCCTTGTCTTTCAGCTTGTCCAGATCAAATCCGCTTAACAGATCAATAATTTCCATAGTTCACATATCATCAGATCTGCATGCAGTCTGATGTTTTCCTTTCCGGCCTCTGTTTTCACTGCGTGTGCAGTGCAGGCCATTTATCTCAAAACAAAATGATTATAACAGCAACCTGAAAAAACTGACAGAAGATTCATTTTTGAATGAAAACAGTCATATCATGGTATAAAATAGTTTCAATATCAATGGGGGCGAATATGACAAAGATTAACACAAAGTGTGTCCAGGCCGGATATACTCCGGGAAACGGAGAACCCAGGCAGATCCCGATCATTCAATCAACAACCTTCAAGTATGATACCAGCGAAGATATGGGAAAACTGTTTGATCTTGAGGCAAGCGGTTATTTCTATACAAGACTGCAGAATCCCACCAATGACCATGTGGCAGCCAAGATCGCCGCACTTGAAGGGGGAACGGCAGGAATGCTGACGAGTTCCGGACAGGCTGCGAATTTCTTTGCATTATTCAATATATGCAGCTGCGGTGATCATATTGTTTCCTCCTCTTCGATTTACGGAGGAACGTTCAATCTGATTTCCGTAACCATGGCAAAGATGGGCATTGAAGCGACGTTTGTATCACCCGACTGCAGTGATGAAGAACTCGAGGCTGCATTCCGTGAGAATACGAAATGTGTGTTCGGGGAAACCATCGCCAATCCTGCACTGACTGTCTTTGATATTGAAAGATTCGCAGAGGCTGCCCACAGACACGGTGTGCCTCTGATTGTTGACAATACATTCCCGACTCCCGTCAACTGCCGTCCGATCGAATGGGGCGCTGACATCGTAACTCACAGTACGACGAAATACATGGACGGACACGGCACTGCAGTAGGCGGTGCAATCGTGGACAGCGGCAAATTTGACTGGATGGCCCACGCAGACAAATTCCCCGGACTGTGCACGCCGGATGATTCCTATCACGGAATCACCTATGCCGAAAAGTTCGGAAAGGAAGGGGCCTTTATTACCAAGGCAACAGCGCAGCTGATGCGTGACTTCGGTTCCATACAGTCACCGCAGAATGCGTTCTATCTGAATCTGGGTCTGGAATCACTGCATGTCCGCATGCCCAGACATGTTGAAAACGGAAAAGCGGTTGCGGAATTCCTGGAAAGCCATCCGAAAGTGGAATATGTGAATTACCCTCATCTTCCGTCAAATAAATATTATGAGACAGCCATGAAGTATATGCCTGAAGGAGGCTGCGGAGTTGTATCCTTTGAAATCAGGGGAGGCAGAAAAGCAGCGGAGGCATTCATGAAGAAGCTGAAGCTCTGTGCAATCGAAACACATGTAGCCGATGCAAGAACCTGCGTTCTGAATCCGGCAACGTCCACGCACAGACAGATGAATGATGAGCAGCTGAAAGCTGCAGGTGTTCCGGCCGGCATGGTGCGCATGTCATGCGGGCTGGAAGACAAAGAAGATCTGATTGAGGATCTCAGACAGGCACTGGAAGACTGAACACGACCGAAGGAGGCAACTGTATATGCCGATTAAAATCCCGAATGAACTGCCGGCAACGGATACACTGAGAAAAGAGAATATTTTTGTCATGACGGAAACGCGTGCCGTTACGCAGGCGATCCGTCCGCTGAATATCCTTCTGCTGAATCTGATGCCGACCAAGATCGATACGGAAACACAGCTTGCAAGAGTTCTCGGAAATACGCCGCTTCAGATTCAGCTGGAGCTGATTGCGCCTGCATCACATGAATCAAAGAATACTTCGCAGGAGCATATGATAAATTTCTACAAGACGTTTGCGGATGTGAAGGACCGTTCCTTTGACGGCCTGATTATTACCGGTGCGCCTGTTGAAAAGCTTGATTTTGAGGAAGTTGATTACTGGGATGAGCTGTGCGAGATTATGGAATGGTCGAAAAAGCATGTTCATTCCACCCTGTATATCTGCTGGGGTGCACAGGCCGGCCTGTATTATCATTACGGCGTTCCGAAGGTTCCTCTGAAGGAAAAACTGTTCGGCGTATTCCCTCACAAACTGGAAGCTCCGTACTTCGTCCTTTTCCGGGGATTTGACGACAGTTTCCTGGTTCCCCATTCAAGACACACCACCATTCTGCGCGAGGATGTTGAAAAAGTGCCGGAACTGAAGATTCTTGCGGCATCGGAAGAGGCCGGAATCTATGCCATCAAGACAGAGAATTACCGTCAGGTGTATCTGATGGGACATGCCGAATATGACAGGGATACCCTGAAAAAGGAATATGAAAGAGATGTAAAGGCAGGCGCGGAGATTCATGTGCCGGAAAACTATTTCCCGGATGATGATCCTTCCAGAGAACCGCCCGTCACATGGCGCAGCTGTGCGCATCTGCTTTACTCCAACTGGCTGAACTATTGTGTCTATCAGACAGTTCCGTATGATCCGAAAGATATTGAAAAGGGTCTGCGTACGGAAGATCTGCCGGACACACCGCTCTGAGTATCTGGACAGTAGTAAACTGCTGTCCTTTTTTATCAGGATGATCTGTGATCAGATGAAGATTTACGTCATATCGGGAAACTCTTTCAGGCGCACACCGGCGGCAGATACAGGAATTTCCTGCTTTAAGGCATGGGGGATTTCAGGCAATTCTGTACAATCAGTGCGGCAATCGTGATATAAATGGATTCGGGAACATATATGGAAAAACAGATCAGGGAACCGCATATATACAGAAAACTGTTTACAACATGCTTTATGATCAGCGCATGCACGTTCGGCGGCGGCATGGTGATTATGTCTCTTCTGCAGAAAAAGTTCGTGGAGGAACTGAAATGGATCAGTCAGGACGAAATGATGGACCTGATTGCCATTGCCCAGTCGTGTCCGGGTGTTATGGCTGTCAATTCCGCCATAATCATCGGATACCGTACAGCCGGAGCAGCAGGTGCTTTCATCACCCTGATAGGCACGGTGCTTCCGCCGATGATCATTCTGTCGGTGATTTCAATGTTCTACAGGCAGTTCCGCGACAATTATGTGATTGCACTCCTTCTGAAGGGAATGCAGGCGGGTGTTGCGGCAGTGCTGATTCATACGACAATCATGATGTGCCGCAATGTTCTGAAAGACCGCAGGGTCTTTTCGGTGATCATGCTTGCGGCTGCCGTGTATGCGGCTGTCTTCATGGGAGTGGATATTATCCTGATTATTCTGGCATGCGGCTGTGCCGGCGGCATCATGACATTCGCTGAAATGAAAAAAGAGGAGGGAAGCGCATGATTCTTTGGGATCTTCTGGTGACTTTCCTTCTGCTCGGGGCGTTCAGCTTCGGGGGAGGGATGGGCTCGATGGAACTGATCAGAAGCCGTGTCGTTGAACAGCGGATGTGGCTGACCAATGCGGAGTTTACGGATATCATCTCGATTTCGGAAATGACGCCCGGTCCTCTGGGAATTAATATTGCATCGTTTGTCGGTGTGCGGGTGGCAGGCGTACCCGGAACGGTCGTTGCTACGATGGCGTATGTTCTTCCGGCATTCGTAATTGTAATTGCCCTCAGCTGGTTCTATTACAGATACCGTTCGCTGAAGGGAATCCAGGGCGTTCTGAAGGGACTGCGTCCGGCTGTTGCGGCTATGGTTATGGCTTCGGCAGTGAAAATTACGGCAAATGCCTGGTTCGGCGGTCAGGATAACATATCATTCGGCAATGCAAACGCAGCGGCAGTGCTGATCAGTCTTGTGATGATTGTTCTGCTTCAGAATAAAAAAATCGGAGCAGTACAGGCAATACTGCTCAGCGGGGTGACCGGCGCCCTGATTTATGCCGTTCTCGGTATGGCAGTATAAAAATACAGATTCCTCAGGAATCTGTATTTTGCTTTATGATCGATGTTTTCTGCGTGAGGGATACTGTGTGTGGTCCTCAGGCAGATTTTTGAAAAAGCTGTGAAGGAACGGAATTGTAAGCAGGGATGAAATAACATCGGCGACTGCTCTGGAAGCTTCCAGACCTGTCAGCCCGAACAGGAGATTGCTGATGATGAGAACGGGGATCAGGATAAGGCCGCTTCTGAAAGAAGCCAGAAGAAGCGCTGTCGCAGACTGTCCGATGGACTGGAAGAGCATGTTTCCGTAAAGTGTGACAGGCATCAGGAACATTGACGCCGCCTGCCAGCGAAGTGCAGCCGTTCCGATTTCAATAACCTGCGGGTCATCACGGAAGAAAGCTACAAAGGGTCCGGCATACAGGAAGCTGACTGTTCCGAGCACAAGCATGAGGATCAGGCCGATCCGGAATGCCACCCGGAATCCCTCTCTCACGCGGCTGTAAATCTCTGCGCCGAAATTGAAGGAACTGACTGGCTGGAAACCCTGTCCGATGCCTATAGCCACGCAGAACAGGAAGTTGGTGATTTTGTTTACGATTGACATGGCAGCCACGGCGGCATCGCCGTAGGGACCGGCTGTGGCATTGATGACAATTGTCGACAGGGAATTAAGACCCTGACGGGCAAGGGAGGGGCTGCCAACCGCAGCGATGTTTTTCAGTACGTTGAAATCATGCGTAACGTATCTCGGTGCAATCTGTGACTGTGTTTTCCTGTTCAGGTACGGCATCAGCAGGATGACTGCTCCGATATACTGGGATATGCACGTTGCCAGTCCTGCACCTCCGATCCCCATGTGCAGAACGGATACCATCAGATAATCCAGAAAGATATTGAGAATTCCGCCGGAAGTCAGGCCGATCATGGCAAAGAAGGCTTTGCTTTCATAGCGGAGAATATTGTTCATAACACAGGAAGTCGTCATCGCAGGCCCTGCCAGCAGGATCCAGAATGCGTAGTCTCTTGCATAGGGGAGGATGGTCTCTGTCGAACCGAGCAGCCTGAGCATGGGATTCATCATAAGCATTCCCGAAACGAGGATCAGGATGCCTGTGCCCATAGCCGCAAAAAAGCTCGTGGAGGCATATTCGGAAGCGCTGTCTACATCAAGGACACCGAGTTTTCTGGCGATGCTGGAGCCTGCACCGTGGCCGAACATAAAGCCGAAAGCCTGCAGAAGGGCGGACAGACCGAAAACGACACCGGTTGCCCCGGAGGCGCTGGTCCCGATTGTTCCGACAAAATATGTATCTGCCATGTTGTAGATGTTTGTTACAAGCATGGAAATAATTGTCGGGATGCCCAGACGCAGAATCAGTGATGTGACGGGGGTTCCGGTCATCCGCGCATAATGTTCTTCTTTACTTACTGGCATATGTTCTCCGCAGGTACTGTTTTAATTATTATAATGTTGCAAATGCCGTATTAGTGGGATGATACACAACAAATGTCAAAAACTTCGGATATGATCAATATTTTATGAAACGGAAAACATTTCATAAAGAAATCAATATAATGCATTGATGCGGATGAAACGGAAAATCAAAGCCGGCCTGACTGCCGGCTTTCGTGAACTGATATTATTTTCTGGAGAGCTTCCACGCACCGAGACCGGATATGGCAAACATCACAATCAGGGGAAGGACAAAATTCATAAAAACATTCTCATCCTTTGTTTCGGTTTCCGCAGGCACCTCTTCCGCAAAGGAAACCGTACTGTTTCCTCTGATCTCATACCGTTCTGCAGTATACGGTGCGGATACTGCATATTCTGCATTGTTTGTTTCCGCACTGACTGTCTGTACTGCTGTAAAGAGCAGTGATGATATGAGGGATGCTGTCAGAAGCGGTCCGGCAATGTGCTTTGAAAGTTTCATGTGTTTTCTCCGTCTGTATTTTTTCTGTTTTTATTATATGCCCAACAGACAGCGTTTCATACGGCAATCTGTTCCCGGCACATGTGTTCCGGGCATAAAAAAACCGCACATACATGCGGATTCTTTAAATGGCGCAGGAACAGGGATTTGAACCCTGGCACCCTGTTACAGGTCTACAAGCTTTCCAAGCCTGCCCCTTCAACCGCTTGGGTATTCCTGCAGTGCTTATTAGTGCTTATCTATAATACCATAACTTTTCAAAAGCACAACAAAAAATTCTTATGATCTGCTTTATCGTGAAAGAAAACGTCCGGTTATTCAACCAGACGTCTTTTTCTGAGGATGGGCATAACGGCTTTCAGAACAACAACCAGCATGACGATCTGAAAGGGCAGATACAATGTGTTTTTGACCAGGGACTTGGTGAAGTAGTAATAATATCCCTTGGAATAGAGGATGGAAGACCATAACGATCCCATCAGTACATTGACAATATAGTTCGTGACAAGCTTTGCGCCGATAATCCTGGGCAGTGTGATTTTCTGCCTGTACAGGAAGAGTGCATAAGTCAGGTCTCCTGCCATGGCGGTCAGGGTATAGCCGGGAAAGAATGTGCCGGCAGGAACCAGCATAAATCCGACGATGTCTGCGACGGCTCCGCAGACCATGCCGGCGACCGGTCCCACGATAATCGCTTCAACCGCAACAATCAGAAAGGTGACAGACAGATGCAGATTTTCAGAAACGGGAATATACAGGTTTCCGATGACACACCGCAGGGCAATCGTCAGAGCCATGATTGTCAGATATTTTGTAGACTTCAGTTTTGAAACGGACGACATCCAGTATTCTTTTGTAAACATAAAAAATCCTCCTTTCTCACCCTGTATTTGTGAAGAAAGAAGGGCTTCTTTCACATTGGGGGAGATTCTGTACCACCGCAAGATATTCTTTTCGTCCGTGAGATATCCCTTTACCTCACAGCACTTAACGCGATACAGCTGTTTTTTTGTATGTGCTAAAGATAGCAGTGACAGGAAGATGAGTCAATAATAAATTATGATAAAATGCATTTTTTTGAATCAGGATGCAGGAAACAGGAAACGTTATCTCTGTTTTTCAGGCATGCGGGTATGTATCCTTTTCAAAGAATGGCAAATACGTTAAAATGCATACGCATGGAAAAGATACTGGCTGCCTGTGTGCAGAGAACTGAAGATATTGAAAAATACAAGGCACTGGGATGTGACGAGCCTGTAATTGCTCTGAAAGGATATTCTTTTACTGCGCTTCCTTCCTTTGCGCCGGAACAGATCAGCGGCTGCAGGGGGATTTCCCTGCTGATGAACAGACTGTTCTTTGAAGAGGAAACGGAAGATCTGAAGAATATGCTGAAAAGGATCGAAGACATTGATCCGGTCAGTATATATTTCGCAGATCCCGCTGTGCTTTATTATGCATCGGATACCCTCAGGGAAAAACTGATTTACCGTCCGGACACACTGATGACCAGCACGAATGATGCACAGTGGTGGCTTGCCTGCGGAATCAGGGGAATATCTGTGTCACCGCTTCTGACAAAAGAAGAAGTTCTGAAGATCGCATCATCCGTGCCGCATACGGAAATCACCGTGCACGGAAGACTGCTGATGTCTGTTTCCAGAAGAAAACTGCTTGATGTTTATGCATCGGATTTTTCAAAAGAGTTCAGGACGGATGAAAACAGAAATCTTATGATCCGGGAAAGCAAGCGGAAGGAACTGATGCCGGTATATCAGAATGAATGGGGAACGATGATATATACGGATTTTGTGCAGGAAAGCTTTGAAGCTATGCCTGACTTTATGAAGTGTGCGGAACGGTTCTATATAGACACGGTATTCATGGATGAAAAAGCAGCGGAAGAAACGGTCAGGGCATACCGGGCTGTTATTGACGGCCAGGACAGCGGAACGGTCGGGGAAAGATACAGCCGTGAATTCGGATATTTGAATTTATCGACGGGATATTATGGACAGAAAACGATACAGTAAACCGGAGCTGCTGGCACCGGCAGGTGATCTTGCCAGAGCCAGGACAGCGATCAGATACGGAGCGGATGCAGTATATATCGGCGGACAGAAATTTTCTCTGCGTTCGAGGGCATCCAATTTCAGCATGGAAGATATCAGGGAAGCCTGTGCGTTTGCGAAGCAGTACGGGTCCCGCATTCATGTGACGGT
>JAILGV010000179.1 GCA_024696355.1 Solobacterium sp. | reverse complement strand
AAAAAAATACTTTCAAAAAAGCCATTGACAATCAAAAAAGCAAATGTTATTATAAAGTCACAAAAGGGAATTCAAATACCATAAAGTGAAAACACAATGCCCCGAAGACGACAAAAGAGGAGGAGAAACTATGAAAAAGGTCATTTCGTTAATCCTGGTGCTTACGTTGGTTCTGTCCGCTATGCTGATTTCCGGTGCGGCGGCAGACGAAACTTATACCATCAAGCTTGGACATACAATGAGCACATCTCATCCGCGCCATAAAGCACTGGAAGAGTTCGAAAAGTACGTGGAAGAGAAAACGGGAGGCAAAGTACAGATTGAACTGTATCCCGCTGCAGTTCTGGGTTCTGAACCGGATATGCAGGAATCCATGAGAATGGGCATGCTGGAAGCATTTGTCGGCGGCCCCTTCGATACAATTTCAAAGAAGCTGAACCTTTTCCTGATGCCGTTCTTCTTTGATAATCAGGAAGCGCTGATGCGCGCAGCCAAAAATGAAGAAGTATTCAACATCATTTCAACCGACGCGGAAGCCAACGGTCTGAAAGTTCTGGCTATCGGTGACGGCGGCGCACGGCAGATCACCAACTCCAAGCACAGGATTGTGACCCCGGAGGACATGAAAGGCCTGAAACTGAGGACTCCTTCCATTGAAGCCATTACCGTCTGCATGTCTACTCTCGGAGCTTCCTACATTTCCATGCCTCTGGCGGACGTTTACATGGCGCTGAAACAGGGTACCGTGGACGGTCAGGAAAACCCCATTGCCACCATTTACGACCAGAAGCTGCATGAAGTTCAGAAGTATATCCTGTATGTGAACTATCAGTATCATCCTGAAGTGATGACCATGAATGCCGCTTTCTATAACAGCCTGCCGGAAGAATACCAGAAGATTCTGTCTGACGGTGCTTGGCTGTTCGTAGAGACGGAGAACAAACTCGCTTTGGAGAATACCGAAAAGTGCCTGGAAGAAATGAAAGCGGCCGGCTGTGACATCTATACACCTACCGATGAAGAGCGTCAGGCTTTCATTGATGCCTGCGCTCCGGTATATGATCACTTTGTCAATGAGTTGAAGTATTTCACGCAGGAAGAACTTGACCTGGTGAAATCCCTGGCGGAAGGGAAATAATAAGCGGGCAGTTTTCAAACAAAAAAGTCTGACCTCGGGTCAGACTTTTTTGAGACAGGAGAGGTGCGTTGTATGAATAAGGCCATTAAGATTCTGGACAGGATCATCTCTGTGATTCTGATTGTGTTAGCAGCATTCCTGGCTGTCGGCGTTACTGTTACGGTGGTTCTCCGTTATTTCTTCGGGATTTCGTTTGCAACACTTGAAGAGTTTCTGACGATGTCTTTCATCTTCATAACCCTGTTCGGTTCCGCCCTTGCCATCCGGGAGAAACAGCATATTTCCATTTCCTTCCTGGCGGACAGAATTGTCGGAAAAAGCAGGATTCGCAGAATCATTTCGGTCATTCTGATTGATGCTTCGATCATCTTTGTCTGTACTGTTGTTTTTATCAAGTCCTGCGAATGGATCCGCCAGGTCGGCCATCTTCTTTCACAGAATTCCCACCTGCCCATGAGTACTTTTTACATCTTCGTGCCAATCACATTCGGTCTGACTGCTCTGTATGCCGTGATTGACATTCTGGGTCTGTTTGTAAAGATCGAAGATGCAGACGGGGGATACAACACTGACGACAAACTTCCGGAGGAAGCAGCATGAATCTGATAGTATTATTTGTTTCACTGGTGGTCTTTATTCTGCTTGGCGTACCGATCGGGTATTCTCTGGGAGGAGCGGGAATTCTCTATTTCCTGGCGGAGAGTCCGTCCATGATGATGATGATTCCTCAGCGTGTTTTCTCCGGCCTGAATTCCTACATCCTGATTGCCATGCCCCTTTTCATGCTGGCAGGAGAACTGATGAATCATGGGGGACTGACGAAGCGCCTGATTAACTTTGCCCTGCTGATCTGCAAACCTTTCCGGGGCGGACTTGGCGAAGTAAATGTAGTGGCTTCCATGATCTTCGGCGGTATTACCGGATCCTCCGTTGCAGATACTTCGGCACTGGGATCCATTCTGATTCCCGATATGGTGGACCAGGGGTACAGCAATGATTTTTCCACGGGCGTAACAGTGGCTTCTTCCACGGTTGGAATGATTATTCCGCCTTCTATCCCGATGCTGATGTTTGCCATGGTGTCGGGGGTTTCGGTGGGCAAGCTGTTCATGGGCGGCGTGATCCCCGGGATCCTGATCGGTCTGTTCCAGCTGGTGGTTGTGTGGATCGTTTCCGAAAAACGGGGATACCATAAAATCAAAGCGAAGCTGGACGGCGGAAAGAAAAAGGTTGTCCTGGACGGACTGGTTGCCCTGCTGATGCCGGTGATGATCCTGGTGTTTACCACTTTCGGAATCACGACAGCCAGCGAAAGTGCCGCGGTTGCTGTGGTCTATGCCCTGATTGTCGGCGCCTTCATCTACCGGGAACTGAAATGGAAACATATCATTGCAGCCCTGAAGAAGACGGCGATCATGACGGCGACGATTATGATTATCGGCGGATTCACCAATATTTTCACCTATATCCTTGCGATCAAACAGGTGCCGCAGGCGATTGCAACCTTTATCCTGCAGTCCAACATTCCTACGTGGGTGATTTTTCTCCTTTTTGATATCCTGATCCTTATTCTGGGAACCTTCCTGGATGTTGTACCGTGCATTCTGCTGATTGCGCCGATTCTGATGCCTGTGATGGTTCAGCTGGGCATGCAGGAAATCACCTTCGGAATGATTCTGGTTGTGGGTCTGGCTATCGGACTTGTTACTCCGCCTGTCGGTATGTGTCTGAATGTAGGAAGCAAGATCAGTGGAATGCCTATTGTGGATGTTTTTAAATCGTCTGCACCTTTTCTGATCTGTAATCTTTGTGTATTATTGCTTGTAACCTTTGTACCTTTCGTATCCCTGTGGATCCCGTCCCTGATTTAGCCGCCGGCAGTGAAAGAGGCAGTTGTGGAGGATGGCGCTTATGGCAGATATCAGTACAGTTATTTTTGATGATCTGAAAAGAGACATCATGTCCCTGAAAATCAAGCCCGGGGAGAAGATCAATGAAGCAGAAGTCTGCGACCGTTTCTCGGTCACAAGGCCTTCTGTGCGGAATGCTTTTCAGCGTCTGCAGGACATCGGGCTGATGGAAGTGGTGCCCTACAAAGGAGCTACTGCTACACTGATCAGTCTGTCGTCGGTTCATCAGATCATTCATCTGCGGACGGCGGTGGAATCCTGGATTATCCGGGACTTCATCGCTTCAAATCCTTCACCTTTTGTTCTGGAAGAGCTTGAACATAATGTAAGGATGCAGAAGCTTCACATTCAGGCGGAGGTGCCGGACGAAAAGGAGTTTTACCGGCTGGACAGTGCCATGCATCAGTTCTGGTATGAGCGTACACGGTGCGGAAATATCTGGGGCTGGGTACAGAGCGACAATAATTATGAGCGTTTCCGTATGCTGGACTTTGTGGGGACACAGGGCTATAAGGATATTGTCGGCGATCATGAAAAACTGTTGAGGATTATCCGTGAAGGGAAAACCGAATGTGTAATTCCCATTCTCTCAAAACATCTGAACGCCGGACTGGCACGGATGGGCAATCTGATTCGGGAAGATTACCGCAATTATTTCATTCTGGATGAAGAAGATAACGATTTCTGGGTCAATTACAATCAGAAACTGTCGGAGCATCCCGGTATCCTTTGTTAATCAAATGGCATCATACAAGGGAAATTGTCCTGAATATCATCACGGATCAGTATGATCCGTGATTTTTTGGAATTCCAAAATGCTGGTTTCACTGACTGAAGATTCGTGAAAGACAGAAACAAACTCAGCCGTCTTCTTCAGAAGAAGACGGCTGAATGGAATCTGGCATG
>JAILGV010000176.1 GCA_024696355.1 Solobacterium sp. | reverse complement strand
TTGACCGTGTCATTAACAGCGGAAATCTCGATCTGCTCTCAAGGATACGCCGCAGCAAACATACACTGTAAAAGAAGCAGTAAGGCCCCTGTTCAAGCCGGTCCGCGCAGGCGGAATCGAACCGAAGAACCGCATTGTCATGCCGCCGATGGATACCTGTGCATTTAACTTTGACGGTACCGTTACGCCCAAGCTGATGCCCTATATGAGAAACCGGGCAAAAGGCGGCGTCGGACTGATCATCCGGGAATGCGCCGCAGCATCATGGCCGGAGGGAAAGAACGGGCTGCGAATTTCCTGAATGCAGCACGGAGTGCATTCGAACCGGCTTATACGATCTGACAAAACAGGCTGTTTTAAAACAGCCTTTTATCCTTCAGTCGCCTCACCGGCACACATGAAAAGGCATGTCCCCGCCGGGAGACATGCCTTAATGATCCGGTTCAGACTGCCTCTCCCATATAAAGGAGTGTGCCGTCTTCTGTTTTTGAGAATCTGCAGAGGAATTCGTCATAGGCAATCCAGCTTTCACGCGGATAATTTGCATGCGTCATTCCCGCTACGCGTCCGACCTTCAGCATCGGAACGTTCTTTTTGTTTCTGAAGACATACCAGCTGATTTCACCGCAGGTATATTCCAGAGGTTTTTCCTCCAGGTCATAGAGCCTGATCAGGTTTCTCAGGAAAGCCGCAATCGGTGCGGTTACTTTGAATTCCATCTCACCGTTTTCACGGTCGGATACCAGCCAGTCCCTGTCACCGAACAGGAACATGAAGGGAACTGCCGGATCGATCTTTTCGGGAAGAACCAGATCATGATCCGGATCGACCAGTGCCGACCAGGGAGAAACAGCCGCAAATACTTCAGGTGCTTTCTGAGCCAGTGCTGATGTCATCATGCCGCCGCTTGACTGACCGCATGCATAGACACGTGTTTTATCAATGCTGTACCGTGATTCGACATCTTCGACAACCTTCAGAAGGAATGCCGTATCATCGATTCTTTCACCTTCATATTCAGCGTTCCAGAGAAGTGTATTTCGCACACCGCCGGGTCTTTGCTGATAGACGCCTGCTTCGGGGAAGACAGCAATGAAATTTCTCTCTTCCGCCACACGGCTGAGGCCGGAAAGACTGAGGAAGGAATCGGCTGTGCCGCCGCGTCCGTGCATGCACAGGACAAGCGGTACTTTCTTTCCGTAAACGCCTGACGGAACATATTCATACCACAGACGTGTAAAGCCCTGATGTTCCATGGTGCGCAGCGTAAATCCGTAGGCATCCGGATCGATTCTGTTTCTGAGCATCTTGTGGCCGAATCCTCTGTGACGGCAGGCTCTGCTCATAAATGCCCATACGGCATCAGCCAGTTTGCGGTCATTCAGTTCTGCGCTGCCCAGTGTTACGCGCACCTGCGAGATCTTTTCCTCATTGATCTGGCTTGATCTGCAGACAGTTGACGGGAAATAGATTTCCTGTGCATAGGCATTGGCGAATGCCTCTGCCTCAGCGTCATTCTGCTTCAGCCAGTAATTCAGAACCTTGTCATTGTTCTCCGTATGCTTTGTCCATCCCATCCAGACAGGTACCTGGACCTTTGCGGCATTGACGGAAAGTTCTGTCTTTCCCGTGCTTTCCGCACCGTGGAGAACATCGGCGTTGAGCATGGCATGCGCATCAAGATCACCGAAGGCTGCCAGACCTGCCCATTCGCTGCTCATCTTCATAACAGCCTGCTGGGCAATTACAGCGCCTTCACCAAGACCCGCCGCATAAATATTGTCCTGCATGGTTACATAGAACTGACGGGACTGGATCTGCATATAGACCTTGTTCATATAGTCGGCATCAGTGCCGGTAAGATCCCATTTTCCGTTAAGCGGAAGCAGGATGTGAAGGAATATTTCATTTGCTTCGGCGAAGGAGAGCCAGAAGCTCTTCTCCAGCCATTCAGCGATATTCTCCGTCACCGGAGGCACTACAACCAGGCACGGCCTGTTGTAGTGAAGCCCCGGCTTCAGGTATGTGTAGAAGCTGCGGATTCCGCTTTCTGTTTTCACGCTCTCCTCAAAGAGTCCTGAAAGGAAGCACTCTTTTGCATCAGCACGGTTGACCGCGAAAACGCTCATATCTTTTGGGAAACTCTTGATTTCAAGCATAGATAACCTCCTGTTATGCGTACAGCGGGAAGACTGTCATGATCCAGAATACGGCAACGAGGCAGAGGATCACGGCAGGGATCAGTGACTGTTTGATCAGTGATTTGATATCGTAGCCGCCGCTGGCCATGCACATCGGAACAGCCGGTGTAGCCATCGGTGTCATGAAGGAACTCAGGCAGGCTACCTGGACAAGAATGATGATTCCGACAGGGTTGGCACCCATAGCCTTGCAGGCAAGGATTGCGATCGGGATGAAGATAATCATAACCGTGCGGTTCATCATGACCTGGGTCAGAAGGAACGGTACGATGAAGAAGACGAAGCCGATGAGATACGGGCTGGAAAGCTTGTTGGCAAAGTTGGCAAGAACTGCACCGACGACTTCGCCTGCGCCTGTTTCAGTTAAAGCACCGCCCATGGAGAGAGCACCGACGAACAGGAATGCCATAGGCCAGTTGATTGCGCCGATTGCTTCCTTTTCCTTGAGAACTCCGAAGAGAACCATTGCCAGAGCACCGGTAATGCAGATAACCCAGATCTGGATTTTCAGCTGCGGCTGGAAGATGAGTGCGAGTGTTGTCAGAATGAAGATGACATATCCGGCTTTCTCCTGGAACGGAGGAAGTGCTTCACGCCTGTCCTGACGGGATTCAACACCGCTCATGGCAACAACCGGCTGATCCGGTGCGAACTTCGGAGCGATGAAGATGCAGTACAGAGCAAGGAAGATCATCATCGGAAGACGTGCCTTCATCGGATCAGTCAGACCTACTGCATATGTTGTATAATCATTTGCCTGCAGATAACCATTCAGTTCAGCGAACTGTGTAGCACCGCTTCCAAGAGGAAGTGTGGAGATCGGTGCGATGCACATCATGGCAAGAGGGAATAATACCTTGGAAGGCTGAATCTTCAGTTCTTCGCAGCTTGCAATCAGCATCGGTGCCATAATTCCGTAAACAATGACGGAGCTCTGGATGAACTGTGCCAGAAGAGCTGTAATGACAACATAGCCGAACATGACTCTTGTCAGTGAACCCTTGGCAATGCGGTTGACGCTTGTAGCACATTTTTTAACGAACTGTGTGCGGTTGAAGCCGGCAGCCACCACGAACATGGAAAGCATCATGACGCCGTTCGCGTTTCCGAAATAGCTGAGCGCTGTTTTCGGATCCAGGCAGCCTGTGAGTACGAAGGCCACCATGCTGAGCATCGCGGTCAGTCCCATAGGGAGTTTGCCGAGTACATAGCTGACCATAGTCAGCACACAGATAATCAGACAGATTGTAAGATGTGACATTTTCTTTTTTCTCCTTTTTTTCCTTATCCTTTTTTATACATAACGGCAGACATGATCCACCGCGATGTCCGAGAAACCGTAGGCTTCAGCCTTGGTAAGTCTTCCGTTGGCAACTTCATGAACGATGTGCAGCAGCTCTGAACCCATTTCTTTATAGGTCTTTTCACCGCTGATGATTGCCGAGAGGTCAACATCCATGTTGTCCTCCATCTTCTGGTAGGTACGGCCGTTGGCAGTAACTTTCAGAACCGGTACGATTGCATTTCCGGTAGGTGTTCCCCTTCCGGTTGTAAATACCACCAGCTGGCATCCGCCCGCCACCATGCTGGTAACGGATGAGATGTCATAGCCGGCAGTATCCATGACCACTGCACCGTGCTTTGTCGGTCTTGCGGCCTGTTCCAGAACTTCAACGATAGGACGTGTTCCGCCTTTGCGGATGCAGCCGAGGCTCTTTTCATCAAGTGTGCTCAGGCCGCCCGCCTTGTTGCCGGGTGTGGGCTGGCCTGCACGGCAGTCCTGACCGGCTGCTTTCAGATGTTCTTCATAGGCGCGGCATACTTCGATGATTTCGTTATGTACTTTGGCACTTGCGGCTCTTTTGGCAACTACGTGTTCGCCGCCGATCCATTCAATGCTTTCACTCATCATTGTTGTTGCACCAAGATCGACCAGCTGATCGCTCAGTTCGCCTACCGCAGGATTTGATGCAATTCCCGAAGTGGCATCGGATCCGCCGCATTCGATTCCCATGAAGAGCTCGGAGATATCAAACAGTTCCTTCTGCTGAAGTCCTGCTTCAGCCGCAAGCTCTCTTGCGGCGCGGACTGCCTTTTCAATTGTTTTCAGTGTTCCGCCTTCATCCTGGATTCCGAAGGATACAACCGGCTTGGAAGTCATCTTCTGAATCTTCTCCCTCAGCTTGTTATGTCCTACCGTCTCAAATCCCAGACCGATGATGACAACGCCGTATACGTTCGGGTTGCATGCGAATCCGGTGAGAACCTTCTGGCTCATTGCTGTATTGGCAGCGACATCGGAACATCCGGTGTTGAACACGATGTTGACTGCACCTCTTACCTGAGATGCAACAATTCTTGAACTCTCACTGCCGCAGGCACAGGTCGGAAGAATCAGTATATGATTGCGGATTCCCGGACGTCCTTCGGCACGGCGGTAGCCCCAGAACTTCAGGCCTTCATCCGTACGGACTGTCTGCAGTGTTTCTTTTTCCCCGCTGTCTTCAACGAGTTCGCTGTCATAGTCACGGGGAACGGAATAGATATTTTCATGGTCAACCAGGCATCCTTTTGCGACAGCCCGGTTTGTCCTTCCGATCAGTTCACCGTACTTAATGACACTGTCTCCTTCCTTCAGATCAGCAAGTGCGATTTTGTGGCAGTAGGGAATGGCTTCCTCAGCCTTCAGGCTGAGCAGTTCATTTCCCTTCTGATAGATGACGTTCTCCCCTTTTGCGACTTCCGTCACACAGGTCACGACATTATCCGTTTCATCCATCATCAGTGCGTTAACTCTCATGTCGAATCTCCTTTTTCTGTGAAATGTTATCGTTTACATTTTCAGATTAGTTAAATTGTGTTATATAATCAATTTA
>JAILGV010000170.1 GCA_024696355.1 Solobacterium sp. | reverse complement strand
TGGAGGAAGCAGCAAAATTCGGTGCCGAGACAATCGGTGTCGGAATGAATCTGGAGCAGGCAAGGAAGATTCTTTATCTTCCGGATGCGGGAGGCATCGGGATTTTCAGTGTCGGCTTCCGCACCGGATGCAAGCCTGCCGGAGAGAACAAAGCGGGATGCCTGCTCTGGAATGAGATGGAAATGATTGCGGACAATATCCGTGAAATCAAAAGCAGGTGCCGCTGGTGCTGCCTGGTTGTCCACGGCGGAGAGGAGTTTACGTCACTGCCGAGTCCTTATGTGCGGCAGCGTTATCTCAGGTTCCTGGATATGGGAGCGGATATGATCGTAGCCCATCATCCGCATGTGCCGATGAATTATGAAACGGTCGGGGATAAGGTGATCTTCTATTCGCTGGGCAATTTTATCTTTGATACAGATTATCAGAGAGCTCAGTATCATACGGACGAGGGTATCCTTGTCAGAATTGACTTTACCGGAGAAAGTTTCAGCTGGACGGCTGAAGGAATCAGCATTGTCCGCGGGCCCGAGCATATTGTTAAAGCCGATCTTCCGAAAATCTTTGAGAATGTGCAGGAGGACGAATATGAGAAACTGGCTCCGCTTGCGGCGAAGATGTTCCTTGCCGCAACGAAGCGCCAGCAGATTTATCTGAATCCGCAGATGTTTGCAGATAAAACACCGCAGGAGTGGGAGGAGCATTTCACCGATCCGAAGCGCCGGTACCGTGTTCCCGGCGAGGCGCTGGATTTTACTGTTATATGGGAACTGGCACAGAAAGAAAAAGATGGGGCCTGGAAAGAAAGCACCCTTGAAAATGTAAAAGAGTACATCCTCGGACAGATGTAGGCTTCAGTTTCCGGCGTTCAGTTCAGGCTTTGTATGCCGGGCTGATGCCGAACCAGCCGCGTCATGACCGCGGATTCGGAAAACGGCGGTTTATTGCCGAAAAACGGGATAAAATCAGCACGGATGATATCACTGAAATGTTCACTTCCGGTGATCATTTGTGTATACTGTGATTAACTGTTTTGGCTGTGTGCCAGGAGATTTTAATATGTCTGAAAATGAAGTCCGCAGTGAATATCACAATAAAGAAACGCTGAGAAAAGCGAATTTATATTTCTTTTCGAAGGTTGCAGTCAACGCCTTTCTGATCGTTGTCGGAACGATGATTATCTGGCTTTTTCTGCGCAGCATCCAGTCGCAGGCATCACTGGCGAGGCAGAAGGAAAACAGCAGTCTTGCACTTGATGAAGCGCTGGCAATCCTCGAAAGGAATGAGGACAGTTCCATTGAACTGACACACATCTATCATGATGAAAATCAGCAGATACTGAATGATATCAAGCTGGTGCTGGACAACGGTCTGTCCGATTCCATGATGGATGCGACTGATGAGATCCGTGCGGAAATTCTGGCAACTCTGGCGGAGCGTGCAGGGATCAGATATCTGTATGTTCTGACAGACGGCGGAATTGTTGCGACCGGTCCCGACATGTCTGAACAAGGCAGAAACCCTGCGGTAAACGGAACTCTGACGCAGGAGAATATCAATCTGCTTCTGCGCGGAACAACGGGCGAAGACGGAACGGTCACTCCTGTGCTGGTCAGGAACACTTCGGGGACATACTATTTCTATTCAAGACCGCATATGTTTGCCGGCAGCGAGTATATGCTGGTGATCGGCGTGGATTCCGGCATGCTGGATGTGCAGACTTCTGCGCTCACCGATGTATCAAATGTTCTGAGCAGGGCGTCTGTCGTCAATAACGGGTTCCTTTTCGCTGTAAACAAGGAGGATAATCTTTTCCTGTACTTTAAGAACGGGAACGATCTTCTGACAGGGCAGAATGCGCTTGACAGCGGTCTGTCAAAGGATGCCCTTACGGACGGGTACAGCGGGGTCCAGACAATCAACGGACAGCAGTACTACTGCGTTTCCAGAACATTCGGTGACCGTGCGGTAATATGTGCTTCGGCAAGAACTGACGATATTCTTGAAGATGACCATTATGTTCTGTTCTGGACCATATTGAGCTTCAATATCATTATGCTGCTGTGCCTGGTATTCGCTGTCATCGTCAGAAATGATTTTGTAAAGCGTGCAGTTACTACGGACCGGGTAATTCTTAACAGCGATTCGAAGAATCCCATATTCTTTGACAAATCAGTGTTCAGAAAAGTATTCCCGCTGATGCTGACGGGTGTTATGGTCCTGTTCGGCATTTCCTTCTATACACAGACGCTTCTTGAAGTAACCCAGGGTATAGAAAAGTCCAAGGCTGCGCTTCAGGAAGTATCGGGAAGATATGAAGAGAGTCTTGAAACACGGGAAATTATCCGCAATTATCATTTAAATCATTTCCTCTCAACAGCCAGACTGATCTCTTTCATCATTGAAGAGGATCCGGTACTTCTGAATGAGGAATCCGACCGCTACTACACGCGCTATGATGAAAACGGCGCCAAAGAATTCCTGCCTGATGATGAAGGCAACCGGCTGAAGTCAGTTTCGAATTCGAAAATACTCCAGCAGCTGTGTGATGCCAACGATCTGAATGCAATTTATGTCTTCGATGAAGAAGGTCATACAATTGCAACCAATACATCGAACTGGTTCTTTACCCTCAGCCGCAATGCGGAAGATCAGTCTTATCCGTTCCGGGAAGTGCTTGACGGAAAAACAGAAAGCCTGGTTCAGGAACTGATGGTCAACGATCTCGGTCAGGAGGCGCAGTTCATCGGCGTTTCCTCGCGTTACTATACAAAGCTGGACGAGAACGGAAATACTGTATATACTTCGCGGTACGAATTTGAAAAATCTGCGCTGAACAGCGGCAGAAACGGCAGTGTGACGGGAGACGGCATTACCGAACACTCGGCACTGATTCAGATTGAACTCGATCAGGAACTTTCCGGCAAGCTTCTTCAGTCAACAGATACAGCCAGCATACTTTCGACAAGCATGCTCAGCGGCGGAGCGATTGTCATGTTTGATACAACCAGTGACCACCTCTGCCTGTATTCTCCGAAGGAGTCCAGCGTCGGCAGAACCGCTCTGGAACTCGGTATATCAGAGAACGCATTTACCGGGGATGATTATTACGGCTTCAACAGAATCAACGGCATCAATTATTTCCAGTATTTCCGCTATCTGGAAGGATATTACATTGCCACGGCAATTCCGAAGAGCAGCATGTATCTGTTCCGTGACGAGATCGCAATTGTTACATCTGTCATAGGGTTTGCCCTGATTCTGATTCTTTCGCTGACGGTTACACTGACGAACAAAGAAGAGGAAGAACTCTATGAGGCAGTCAGTTCGGATACCGAAGCGAGAGGTCTGAATTCTGCGATTTTCAGTATTATTCTTCCTTCCGGGCGAAGCACTGTAACGACACAGGCGGCTGCCCGATGGGACAACCGCAGGATTTCCTGGAGCGAAAAGAGTCCTGAGCAGAG
>JAILGV010000106.1 GCA_024696355.1 Solobacterium sp. | reverse complement strand
CCGCTGTGTGCCTCCATGGCAGTGACAGTCGGCTTCATATTGAGAAGCTTCTTCAGCCTTCCTCTTCTGATATCGGGCAGGGACGTCTGATCCCTGAAATATGCATCCAGCTTTTTGTATTCCGGGTTGCTGGAATAAGGGAATTCCACCAGTTCCCCGCCGTAGCTCTTTACGATTTCAATAACTTCCGCCCTGACCGGTGCCAGAGGGCCTTCCTTCCAGTTATCGCCGTGCACGACATAATCAGGCTTCAGTTCCAGAAGATTGTCCCTGAAGCTCAGCGTCTTCTGCGGAACAATCTTTGTCACCTCTTTTAAATCCGCAAAGATTTTATATCTTTCATCATAGGAAAGAAGCGGATAGCGCTTGTAGGATACAACTGCTTCATCAGTAAAAAGACCGATAATCACGTCACCGAGAGTCGCTGCATTCTTGATCAGTGCAATATGTCCGCCGTGGAGGATATCAGTGCTTACCGCAACATATACTGTTTTTGACATAGAAAAACTCCTTTTTTACCATCATTATTCTATCCTTTCAGTCCGTTTTTTTCCACCTGCAAATCTTGCTGAAGCACTTCATCTGGTTCTGTAAATCATCAGAAATCTGTTTATTTCGAAAACTGTTTCGGGTATGATATCAATGATATCTGTTTTAGTTGTATGAACCTGAAGGAACGTTCGAAAAATACATTCAAAAATTCCGCCATCGGACTTGTATCGCAGATACTGCAGATTCTCAGCAGTATTGTCTGCCGTGTTGTTTTCGTCAGAACGCTTGTCGAGGCATATCTTGGTGTAAACGGCCTGTTTGCCAACATTCTCTCCATCCTTTCACTGGGAGAGCTTGGCATCGGCAGCGCGATTACATACGAGCTTTACCGTGCCCTTGCCTATGACAGGAAAGAAAACACGAAGTCGCTGATGGCCTATTACAAAAAGGCCTATACGACGATCGGCATACTCATCGGCATTGCCGGACTGATCCTCGCGCCTTTCATCACGCATTTTGTATCGATGGATCCGTCCGTCAGGGAAAGCGTATATCTCCTTTACTTTATTTATCTCGGCAATACGGTCGTATCCTATTTCTATTCCTACAAAAGCTCAATCATCAGCGCCTCCCAGCAGAACTATGTTCTTTCACTGATCCACATGGCAGTGACGATTGCCCAGAATATCATCCAGTGCTTCGTGCTTCTGCTGACCAGAAACTTCCTGCTCTACCTGCTGATTCAGGTAAGCGCCACATTCCTCTACAACCTGTTTGTCTCCAGAAGAGCGGACAAAATGTTCCCGATCATTACGGAAAAAGATGTTGAGCCGCTTCCCGAAGAGCAGAAGAAAAGAATGTTCAAGAATATCAGGGATATATTCCTGACCAACGTCTCGCAGAAACTTGTCAATTCAACAGACAACATCATCATTACGGCATACGGCGGCCTGGTATCGACCGGCCTGAATTCCAACTACAGCCTGCTTACCGCAACGCTGAAAACACTGACCAACAAAGTTTACGAAGGCGTTCTTGCCAGCGTCGGAAATGTCAACGCTGTAGAGTCGACGGAAAAGAAGCTTGCTCTGTTTGATGAAGTGCAGTTCTTCTTTTTCTGGATGTTCTACTGGTGTTCCCTGACATTTGCCCTCCTGGTTGAAGATCTGATCGGCTTCGCCTTCGGTGAGAAGTACATTATGACGTTTGCGGTCGCCGTAATCACGGGTCTGAACTTCTATACCGCAGAACAGGCAACGGTCGTCAGGATATTCAAAAACACAATGGGACTGTTCAGATACGGCAAATTTGTATCTCTGGGGACCGGCATCATCAATGTTATTCTGTCAATTATTCTCGGCCGCATATACGGCGTGGAAGGCATTCTGTTTGCGACGTTCATATCACTGATCACAACGACGAGATGGTATCTTCCCTACTGTGTGTTCAAATACGGGTTCAAAACAAACCCTGTCCATTTCTTTAAAAGAGATTTCCGGTACTGGGCGGAAGCCGCCCTGCTGTTCTTTGTGACATGGAAGCTGTGTCTGCTTGTAAACTACTCAAGGCCGCTGAACCTGCTGGCAAAATTTCTGATCTGCCTGATCGTCCCCAACGGACTGCTTGTACTGCTTCATATCAGAGACCGGAACCTGATCTCCGTCATTAACCGCATCAAAAAAATCATCCTCAGAAAAAAATGATCATGCCTCACAATCATCTGTGAAGCATGATCTTTATGTATGGAGTAGCGGAATAAACCAGAGCTGTCGGCAGGCCGAAGTTATGATGAAGATAATAGAAGTATTCCCTGAACGGAAGTCCCTTCACGGACTCCTTCAGTTTCAGCCTTTCCCTGATGCTCAGATCTCTGTTCTTCCAGTTTCTTGTCGAAGGCGTGTCGTCCTTGCACATACCGATGAATCTGTCGGGAACCCGCATTTCAAAGCCCATGCGTGTCGCGGCAAATCCGTATTCATAATCACCGAACGAATGATGATAGACTTCCGGAATATTCGGGAGTTTTTTAAATATCCTCCACGGAATCAGAACACAGTTCCCGTTGAGCGTTTCGCACCTGACACCTTCGCTGCTTTCCGCAAGCAGATGTGTATATGCCGGCTTGAAACCGGGTTTTCTGTTGATTCCGCTGTAAACAAGCCTGCCTTCCTTGTCACAGGTGGGTCCCACCCAGATGACATCTTCCTTCAGTGATGCAAGATACTCAATGCAGTGATCATAGAATTCCACATCATCATTGAAAAGAAGACAGTAATCAAATTCTTCTTCCCGGGCATTCGCCGCATCAATCGCCATCCGCATGCCTCCGGAGTAATACAGATTGCCGTCTCCGTGAAGCACCGTCACATTTTCGAATGACCTGAGCGCATCTGATGTGCCGTCGCTGCTGCCGTCGTCCGTAATAATAAAGGAAAACCGGATCTCAGGATTACCTGAAATCAATCTGTTAAGTGCATTTACGGTTTTCTCTTTCCTGTTGAAGCAGGTTGCCAGTCCGAGTACTGTTTTCATTTGATCCTTCTCGCCTGAATATAATGACTCTGTCTCACGGATTCCGGAGGCAGTTCATACCATTTCTTTGAATATCTTTTTTCCAGCAGGCTGATATAATTGCCGAAAATGGGAAGTTCATGCCCTTCAAACATCATCGTATCTTTTGTTTCAAAATCCGATCTCCTGTGCACCAGGGCAGCGCTGTTGTCATTCCAGCAGGAAAGACCTACATACTCACACTGATCATACGGATACTGCAGAGCCGTTCTGATCATTCCGTCCCTGAAGCGCCGGTAGCCGATCAGATTGTATACTGCCGCAACGGGAATGCGGACCAGCGTCTTCCAGATGCTTTCCTTTCCTCTTCTTGTGCCGGGAATCGTTACGGAACGGCCGATATTTCTTCTGAAGTTTCCGATCTTTTTCAGATAGCCGTTTGTTTCCCAGTCATCGGGGAATCCGTCGATCGGGAAAATATCGATCCAGAGGTGATCGCTGTCATGCCTGTAAAGCTTCGACTCCTCCACGATTTCAATATTGCGGTCAAATACCTTGGCAAACGGCATCGCAAAACCGTCGTCCCTGTCACCGCTCAGCACATAATAATCCGGATCTATCACTTTATGCTCATCATAAACAAGCTTCAGGAATCTGTCATATTCCGGCCTGCTCATGGCAATGTCAATATCATCATCCCAGGGAATGAAGCCCTGATGTCTTGCGGCACCGAGCAGCGTTCCGTAATAAAGAACATATCTCAGATTATTCTCCCTGCAGAAACGATCAAATTTCAGCAGAATTTCCAGTTCAGCCATCTGAACTTCTCTTAATGTCATTACATCTGACGGCATATTTCATCCTCCTTCGGTTATCTTAAACAGTCATTTCCAAACCGTCAAGAAAGAACGCTGCGCACGGCTTTCATATATGCCTTTGCAACATTTTCCAGCCTGAAACGGTCATAGTTCATCGTGCCGGCATTTTTCTGTATTTCTTCGCTGTTCATCACGCGGCCGATCGCTCCGGCAAATTCCTCCGGTCTGAACGGATCCGCCAGACAGCCGTTGACTCCCTCATCAACGATGTCATAGGCTCCGTCTGCGTACTTTGACGATACAATCGGTATTCCCATAATCAGTGCCTCCAGAAGAACCATACCGAAGCAGTCCTCCCTGGTCGGAAGAACAAAGACCTCAGCCTCTGAATATTTCCGATACAGCTCATCCCCTTCAAGATACCCGCACCAGCGGATCCTGCCGCTTACGCCCAGATCCTCCGCCAGCTTCTTCAGTGCACTTTCCTGTTCCGGCGTTCCGTTTCCGACAATGTTCAGAGTATAATCCGTTTTCAGATACGGAAGCGCCCTGATCAGAAGGTCAATTCCTTTGCGTTCGGCCATACTTCCGACATACAGCAGACATCCCCTGACGGGCCTGCGTTCAATTTTCTGCATCCTGCTGAAATCAAATGTCAGCCAGCAGATATCCGTCTTCTCCTCAGGCGCCTTCCAGGCAAGAAGCTTTTCCTTCGACTTCGTGCTTGCCCCGATCAGATAATCCGAGCCTGCAATTATTCTTTTTCTGGACAGCTTCTGAACCGGATTCAGTTTCTTCTCGGAGTTCAGTGTCCCCTCCGTAACATGAATATATTTCTTTTTGTGTTTTCTGCACCAGGAAAGACTCTGCAGGGCGGACGGATTGTACTCCTTGGCAATCACGACATCCGGATTGATCCGGTCCAGTGTTTTCCTGATATTGGCAGGCAGATGCACATATCTCTGATCAAATACGGTCTTCAGCCTGATGATCCTGGACTTCAGCACATATGCGTGCTTCAGATCGCTGAAATCTGTTTTCCAGTTCCTGTTGTCCTCAGATGCACTGGTGAAAATAAAATGGAATTCTGTCTCAGGATACTGATTCTGCAGGCAGCGGAAAAGGTCCACACTGTACGGACTGGGGATGTTGTTCAGCATCGCTACTCTGATTCCTGTCATTTTTCTGCGGCCTTCCTGTATATTTCAAGCAGTTCCCGGTAATTGTTCTCCATCGTGTAATGAAGCCTGTATTCCCGGCAAACAAGATCATTGATATTCATATCCTTCTGCAGCACTTCGGCAAGCGAATCCGGATCATCCGGCCGGTAATGCCATCCGGTAATTCCTTCCCTGACAATACTCCCGGCATTTCCAAGATCCGGCACAATCACGGGAGTCCCTGCAGAGAACGCCTCCGCGATCGTCATCGGGAATCCTTCATACCACCGTGTCGGGAGAATCATTGCCTTTGACTGCGCAAAAATCTCCATCACCTGATCATGATCCGTCTGTCCCATAAACTCTGCGGCTGTCAGATTATTGTCTCTGATATAAGTCTGCACATCTTCCTTCAGCGGCCCGTCCCCGCATATGATCAGCCTTGAGGATATTCCCTTTTCCTTCCATGCTTTCAGAAGGAACATAATCCCTTTGGTTTCATCGAGCCTTGCCGCATAGACAAACTGATCTTTCCGTTCCCTGTCTGCCTGATATACATCATTTCCGATGTGAAAATTCGGTTTGACGCTGATCTGATCCCTGCTGATCTGTTTCTGTTCAAGCAGTTTCTCCCGGTTAAATTCCGTCAGGACAATATAGTGCAGCCTGCGGTATATTCCGCGTGCCCTGTGAAATTTCATGCTTAACACAAGTGCCAGCGTCTGAAGACGGCTGCCGCGGTAGCAGCTGTGCTTCACGGCACAGTTCAGCCCCTTTGACACACAGTCCTCACATATCCTGCCCTGTCTGTAAAACAGTCCGTTGGGACACAGAAGCCGGAAATTGTGGACCGTCTGCACAACCGGAACGCCTTCCTTCAGGGCAGCGTAATAAACTGACGGAGAGATCAGCAGAATCGTATTATGAACATGCACAATATCAATCCTGTTCTCCCTGATCAGTTTTCTGACATCCGCCGCAGCCCTGAACGACCAGATTACCGTAAAAGGAAGGCAGAGCTTCTGCAGAAAACTCATATTTTTTAATTCTGAATTGCTTCTTTCGTACAGAAAAACCTCGTGCCCGTTTTCTCTGAGCATCCGGCATTCATTATTCACGACGACATCCTCACCGCCGGGTATCTGATAGCGGTTGTGAACAACCAGAACTCTGTACTTACTCATTATTTCCCTCTGATGACCGCATTCCAGATAAACTTTGTATTTGTATAGAAGTATCTCCTGAACAGGCGCTTCGGATCCTGCATCAGCCGGTAGAACCACTCAAGATTTGCCTTCTGCATCCATTCCGGAGCACGGCT
>JAILGV010000128.1 GCA_024696355.1 Solobacterium sp. | reverse complement strand
TAGGAAAGGAGAGACAGGTATGTATCAGAACACTTCACCCCTGCACTTCCCCGACAACTTCATGTGGGGAGGCGCTTCAGCCGCAAACCAGACGGAAGGTGCCTGGAATATTGACGGCAAAGGAATGACAATCGAGGACTGTCTGGAATTCAGAGAGGTCGGATACAGTGACTTCACAAAACAGTTTGCCTTCACAAGCGCAGACCTGAAAAAAGCACTGGAAGCTGATGAAACAGCCAACTACCCGAAGAGAAGAGGCATTGACTTCTATCATCACTTCAGGGAAGATATCGCACTCATGGCGGAAATGGGCTTCAAGGTATTCCGTATGTCCATTTCCTGGGCAAGAATCTACACCCATCCGTGGGATGAAGAACCGAATCAGAAAGGCATTGACTTCTATCACGAAGTGTTCCGCGAATGCCGCAGAAACGGCATCGAACCGCTTGTCACCCTTTCCCACTATGATCCCCCTCTGGACATCGTAACAAAGTACAGAGGCTGGTATTCCAGGGAAGTCGTTGACCTGTTCGCAAAATATGCCGAGACATGCTTCCGTGAATTCAGGGGAGAAGTAAAATACTGGCTGACATTCAATGAAGTGGATGCCATGCTCAGACACCCCGTTACAAGCGGCGGTCTGATCGAAGACCAGTTCACAGATGTTTCCTTTGAACAGGCAGTTTATCAGGCAATGCATCATCAGATGGTCGCATCCGCACTTGCCGTAAAGAAGGGACATGAAATCGATCCTGAAAACTTCATCGGCTGCATGCTGACAAAACTGGAATTCTATCCGTATACATGCCGTCCCGAAGACTTCCTGGCTGCCCAGAGACGCACCAGAAGCGTATACCGCTACGCTGATATCCAGGCCTTCGGTGAATACCCTCTCTTCCTGCTGAAGGAAATGGAGAGAAAAGGCATTGAAATCCGTAAGGAAGCCGGAGACGATCAGATTCTCAGAGAAGGCACAATCGACTTTGTCTCCTTCAGCTATTACATGACTTCCTGCATGGCAGGCAATACAGAGGGACTGGATATGGCACCCGGCAATACTGTCAACGGCGTCAAGAACCCCTATCTTCCTTCAAGTGAATGGGGCTGGCAGACAGATGCCTCCGGACTCCGTTCCTCCCTGGTGGAACTGTATGACCGCTACCGCAGACCTCTGTTCGTCGCTGAAAACGGCCTCGGGGCAAGAGATGTCGTTGAAGCAGACGGATCCATCCACGATCCCTACAGGGAGGACTATCTGAAGGAACATGTCAGAGCCATGTCTGATGCCATCAACGAAGACGGTGTTGACCTGTTCGGATATACATGGTGGGGAGCGATCGACCTGGTTTCCGAATCCACAAGAGAAATGTCAAAGCGCTACGGCTTCATCTACGTAGACCTTGATGACTACGGAAACGGAACATACAGGCGCTCCAAGAAGGATTCCGCAGAGTACTACAAGCGCGTCATCGCATCCAACGGCACGGATATCGACTGAATCAGAACCGAACATGAGAAAAGGCGTCTCAGGACGCCTTTTTCATGTTCTCCGGTGATCAGTCTTCCTCATCATCCGTTCTGCCGAGCTCTCTTGCATGTCTTCTGCGGTCGAGCGCAGTCAGATACTTCTTTCTGACACGGATGTCGGTCGGTGTAATTTCAACCAGTTCATCATCATTGATGAATTCGATCGCTTCCTCCAGGGTGAGGATTTTCGGCGGGACAAGCTTCATGGCTTCATCGTTTCCCGTCGAACGGACAGCTGTCATCTTCTTGTTCTTGATCGGGTTGACTGCCATATCCCTGTTCTTGGATGCCATGCCGATGATCATACCCTCATAGCAGGGTGTCTGCGCACCGATGAACAGGCTTCCTCTTTCCTGAATGTTCCACAGCGCATATGTCATGGCGCCGCCGGTTTCCGTAGAGATCAGGGCACCGTTTTCCCGCTGCGGGATATCGCCCTTCCAGGGCTCATATCCGGCCAGTCTTCTGACCATGGTTCCTTCACCGTGGGTGACGTTGATAAAGTCCGTACGGTAGCCGATCAGGCCTCTGGTGGGAGCCAGATACGTGATCCTTGTGTAGGACCCTTCATCCTCCATATCCTGCAGCATGCCTTTTCTGATATTCAGCGCACTGATGACAGAACCGCTGTATTCATTCGGCACATCGCAGACAACTTCCTCCACCGGCTCGCTGACCACGCCGCCGATCTTCTTCAGAATAACCTCGGGACGTGATACGGCAACCTCATAGCCTTCCCTGCGCATCTGTTCCAGAAGGATCGTCAGATGCAGTTCGCCTCTGCCGCTCACCTTGAAGGTATCCGTGGAATCCGTTTCCTCAACCCGCAGGCCGACATTGACTTCCAGTTCCTTTGCCAGTCTTTCACGGATATTTCTCGAAGTGACAAATTTTCCTGTCTGTCCGGCAAACGGACTGTCATTGACCATGAAGTACATGGACAGCGTCGGCTCTTCAATATTAATTACAGGCATCGGATCCGGCTGTCCCTCCAGACAGATCGTATCACCGATGGAAATATTGGGAATGCCCGAGATGACAACAATCTCACCGCACTGTGCCTCCGGTACGGACACTCTGCTCAGACCCTTGTATACAAAGATCTGATTGGTCTTTCCGCGTACATCCTTGGAGCCGTCGGCGTTGCATACTTCATATACCGTGGCTGCCTTCAGCGTTCCGGAATAAATACGGCCGATTCCGAGTCTTCCGATATAGTCGTCATAGGCAAGGGCACTGACCTGCATCTGAACAGGCTCTGCCGTCAGATCGGGATATGCCTGGGTATGGGCAAGGATTGTTTCAAACAGCGGTGTGATGTCCCTGTTTGTATCCTCCTCCCAGTTGTATCTGACAATACCTTCACGGGCAACACCGTAAAGGATGGGGAAATCCAGCTGGTCGTCAGCGGCGTTCAGGTCCAGGAACAGATCATATACTTCGTCAATAACCTCTACGGCACGTGCATCCGGCTTGTCCATTTTGTTGATCAGCAGAATCGGCTTGAGACCGATCTCAAGCGACTTCTGCAGAACAAACCGTGTCTGCGGCATCGGTCCCTCGGCGCTGTCTACCAGCAGGATGACAGTATCGACCGTACGGATGATGCGCTCCACTTCACTGGAAAAATCCGCATGCCCCGGAGTATCTACGATATTGATCTTGTAGTCTTTGTACTGCACCGAACAGTTCTTGGAGTAGATGGTAATGCCTCTTTCACGTTCGAGTGCGTTGCTGTCCATGACACAGTCAACAACTTTCTCGTTGTCCTTGAAAACATGACTCTGCTTTAAGAAAGCATCCACCAGAGTTGATTTGCCCGCATCGACATGGGCTATGACTGCAATATTTACTATCTTCTGATATTCCATATAATCACACTCTTTCCTGAAACGTTCCTTATTATATGATGACGGTGCAAAAAACACAATGATTATCAGGTTTTCGGCCAAAATAAAAGCACCGGCAGGCCGGTGCCCTTACAGATCATTTCAGTTTTGACCGATTAATCTGATGCAAGTGTGTAGTCCAGTGTGAAGAAGCCTTCATCCGGATAGCTCAGGATGCTGATAATGTCTCCGGCTTCCGTTACGCCGTAGTAGTAATACATCTTCTCGCCGTAGTATCTGTCATCCTTCTGCACATCGATCATTGCGGCATCAGGAACCTTCTTCTGCAGACCCGTGAAATAGACTTCGATCGCTTCCTGTCTCATTTCGAAGGCATTCAGCTGCAGTGTGTTTCCTTCTTCACGCAGCACATAATACGGTGCGTTCGGTGCTTCCAGAACGGCAGCTGCCTTTTCCGACAGAGAGTTCCACTGTGCCTTTCCCGGATCCTCGGAGATAAATCCTGTCTGGTCCGGATGCAGGGTGACGGTACCCTGATGATCAGGATCATCAGGCAGTGTAAATGTCAGATGGTCAACTTCCAGGCACTCAAACATATCCTTCGTAACTTCCGCACGGGGATCTCCTGTCGGAGTGGAATCTGCGAATACCACCAGAATATTCATATTCTTGGTTTCGCCCTGTCTGATGATTCTTCTCGACTTTAAGGTCAGCACGGACAGTGTGTCACCGACTTCAACGCCTTCCGGAAGACGTGACCTGAATTCATCCATCGTGACGTCATCCTTCAGCCTGTAGTAAACCGTCAGTTCGGCAACCGGTGTTGTGCCTTTATTTGTTACGGCGATATCCACGCAGTCACGTCCGATAAACTTTCCGTCTTTTGCTTCAAGGACAAGGTCAGAATACTCAAAGAAGTCAATCGGATCACCTGCAGCTTCAGGTGCTGCGGCTTCCGGTGTTTGCGTCACTTCTGCCGCACTTGTTTCCGCGGCCGGACTTTCAGCCGTACCTGCGCCTCCCTGCTGAGAGCAGGCCTGCAGTGATGCAGCGGTGCAGAATACAAGAAACATAGATATAAACTTTTTCATATTGTCTCTCCTCCCGATATCAATGTTAATGTTACAGCCGTCAATTGTCAAAAATGCTTCCTTTTTTTACGTTTTTTTACCGGCCCGGGAAGACTCATGACGGCGAAGATGATTCCCAGCAGAATCAGTCCCAGACTGATGATCCAGACCCTGCCGCCCGTTATCCGTTCGGCTGCCCTGGTCAGCGTCAGGAAGTACGTGCGTCCTGCGCTTCCTTCGGCGACAAGGTCAAAGCTTCCCGCAAGCCTGTCATATGCATAGACGTCCAGTCTTCCCAGAACCTCCCCTTCCTCAACGGGTGCCTTTACGAAGGAGGGAATATCATATACCAGGTGGGTATCGGCTTCCGAAGGCAGGTCCAGCGTCACATCCTCCGCAAGCACCAGATCAACCGTTCCCGTCTCACTTCCGGTGACCCGGGCTGTACCCGCATACTGCCCCTTTTCAGCCGCCGTACGGCGCTTATAGTGCTTTCTGAACCAGTTGTAGATCTGTTCCGCATCGTCGATGGATGCCGGGTAATGCGGCTCTTTGTAGCCGTGTCCGTTTACCAGAACAAGGTTCATGCCGTTGACGGAGGCATTGGACACCAGCGTATACTGTCCTTCGATGGTATAGCCGCTCTTTCCCGCCTCAAACCCCGGAATCTTGAAGTTTTCATATTTCGGTCTTTCCTGATTGATGTACATCAGAACATAATTGTCCATGCCCAGGCCGGCCGGATAGTTCTTTGTCGGCACTGACGTATAATACAGCGTTGAGGCGGCTTCCATGAACGTTTCGTTCTGCATGCAGTACAGATACAGCTTTGCGATATCCTGACAGGTCGAATAATGATCATCGTCATGCAGACCGGACGTATTCACAAAGTGCGTGCTGTCCATGCCGAGTTCCGCCGCCTTCTGATTCATCAGCCTGACAAAGCCCGCTTCGCTTCCGGCCGTATAGAATGCCAGCGCCCTGGAACAGTCGGCTCCGCTGGGCAGAAGATCGCCGTAGATATAATCCAGCGCCGATGCAACATCCCCCGGACCGAAACCGGCACGGTTGGCTTTCGCTTCCTCGAGGCCTTCCAGCATCTCCTCCGTCATCTCAATCATGACTCTTTCCGGATGCGGGATCTTCTCTATGGCAATGATAGACGTCATTACCTTGGTAATGCTTGCCGGATACATCCGTTCATCCGAACGTCTGTCCAGAAGCACCTGACCGGTGTCCGCATCAATCAGATAAACATAGTCGCAGTACAGCGGCATTTCATATGCAGGCCTGAAATCAGAGGGGTCCGTTTCCTGCGCCATGATGTCCGACGGCAGAAAACAGGCGCACAGCGCCCCCAGAACTGAAATCATTAAAAACTTTTTTAACTTTTTCATAAAAAAATTATAACAAGCCTTTGACGAATTCGCACAACATGTATATAATACTTAAGCACGCACCAGTGGTGGAATGGCAGACACGTACGCTTGAGGGGCGTATGGAGAGATCCGTGCAGGTTCAAGTCCTGTCTGGTGCACCATTTGAAAGCAAAACCGCAGATCCTGCGGTTTTTTCTTTGTTTATGCTTTTTCGAAGTGCGGCTTCCATGCGGCAAACTGCGCCAGCTGCTCATCCGTCCTGTGATAATATCTTCTGTCTCTGTCCAGTTCTGCAATCTGCTTCATTTCCTCATCCGTCAGTCTGAAATCAAGAATATTCAGATTGTCGCGGATATGATCAACGTTCCTGCTGCCGGGAATCACAACAAAGCCCATCTGGATATGCCAGCGCAGGATCACCTGTGCGGGCGTCTTTCCGTATTTCCTTCCCAGCGACGCAAATACCGGTTCATTGATCAGGGACGGATCACCGTGTCCGAGAGGATACCAGCTCATCAGCCTGATGCCGTATTTGTCAAGCGTTCTGCGGAGCTCCTTCTGCGTATAGTACGGATGCGCCTCCACCTGAATAAACTGCGGTGCGATTTCCCATTCAGTCTGCAGTTTTTCGATATATTTTCCTTCAAAATTGGAAATGCCGATGCTCTTTGCCCTGCCTTCCTTATACGCCTTTTCCAGCAGACGGTATCCGGCAAGCCAGTTGCCCGCAGGCTGATGGATATAAAGCAGATCGACATAATCCGTACCGAGACGCTCCAGCGTTTCATCAACCGCGTTCTCATTCTCATATTCACTCGGCCATAGCTTTGTGGAAAGAAAGATGTCCTCCCTCTTTACGCCGCTCTGACGCATGCCGCGTCCCACGGCACGCTCATTTACGTACGCATTTGCTGTGTCAATCAGGGAATATCCCATTTTCAGTGCCTCCCTGACACTGTTTTCCGCATCCGCAGGTGCAAGCATGTAGGTGCCGATTCCGATAACCGGACATTCCAGATGATTATTCAGTACTGTTTTTTCCATAGTATTCACCTTTCCTTAATATGTTGATGCCCTGGAGCCCGTCAGCTCCCATTTTCCGTTTCTTCTCTGCAGTGTGAAGTCCCCGCGCAGATGCCAGAGATGTCTGCCGCCTCCGTATACCGCCGCCGTTACCCGGCTCTTTCCTGTCAGCACCGCAGCATCACCGTTCACTTCGGCCTCAATTGAATCATGCACTGCCGAATAATAGCTGAACGTTCCGTCCGCAAGACCTTTCAGAAATTCCTCCGCAGACTGCCTGACACCGGTCATATGCCGGAGACTGTAATCTTCCGACATCAGCGATCTCAGCCCTCCGGTATCCCTTCTGATCATATATTCCCAGTATCTGCGGTAGATTTCCCTGATGCACTCCGTATCGTTCATCACTGCCTCTTTCCTACAGAACGCCATTGCTCTTCAGCCAGATTTTCACTGCACTGCCGGACTCGGCTGCCCTGCTTCCCGTCACCGGCAGACCTTTTCTCACATCTGCGCCTCTGCAGACTTTCCTGATGTCATGCTCGCTTGTACCCATGCCGCTGCCTTCATTGGTGCACAGCGGCAGAATTGTCTTGCCGGAAAAATCGTATCTTTCCAGGAATGTATATACTGCCATAGGCATGGTTCCCCAGTAATTGGGATATGCCAGGATGATCGTGTCATATTCACCGATGCTGTCCGGATAACTGACAAGTTCCGGTCTTGCCTTGTTCTGCCGGTCTCTTTTTGCTTCATCGATGCATGTCATATAGACCGGTGAATACGGTTCCTTCATTTCTATTTTGAACAGATCCGCATCAATCATTTCCTTCATGTTCCGGCATACTGTTTCCGTATTGCCGACTTTGATATATCTCATCGCTCCGCCGAAGTAGTTTTCATCAGCTCTTGAGAAAAAAGCAATCAGTGTCTTTGTCATATCATTTGCCCTCCGTGTTTTTACACCTTCAGTATTACCTGTATCAATCGTATTTTCCAATCGAATTATTGTATAATCAATTTAAATATTAAATAGAGGTGCAATATGAACACAAAACAGATTGACTGCTGCATTGAACTTGCCCGCACGCTGAATTTCAGCCGCGCCGCAGATAACCTGTTTATCAGTCAGCCGACACTGTCCTATCAGATCAGACTCCTTGAGGAGGAGATCGGCTTCGCGCTTTTTGAACGCAGCGGCAAAGGTGCCTCCCTGACCCCTGCCGGCGCCCAGTTTGTCTCCTT
>JAILGV010000117.1 GCA_024696355.1 Solobacterium sp. | reverse complement strand
CAGGAAATATGATTCCTGTGCATGGGAAAGAGAAGTGAAACATATGCTGCTTCTGTATGACGTCTGCAGAAGGCTGCATATCATCTGTCCCGTGAATTTCATTTATGCAAGAGATGACGGAAGTGCTGTCAAAGTTGCATTTACGGAGGAAGGGGAAGTCTGCAGGATCTGGCTGAAACTGAAGCTGGATGACCTGAGGAAGCGGTTTGAATACCCCTGCTTCCTTTACAGCAGAGACAGCTGGCTGATCAATCTGAATCATGTCAGGAAGGTTTATTCGCATCAGCTGATTACTGATGACGGGACAAGCTTTCCGCTGAACAGTGAACAGGTATCTGAGATATCAGAGATTCTCCGACAGGATCCCGTGCGTTTCAGGGATGTTGACAGGGTCGGCAGAAAATGGTAGAAGGGAGGAATTTTGAAGGAACTGTTCAGGCCGTACGGCTACACCCTGATGCAGGGTGCTGCACGTGTTCCCAAAAGAGTTCATGTCAGTCTGTCCACAGGCAAACGGGAACACGGACGGAGGACATCGGAAATCATCGCTTCAGTCATGCCCAGGATCAGATCTCTGGAACAGGCGGCACGCGTACATGACATTATGTCAAAGGAGGAGATCAGACAGAGGTACGGTGAATATGCCGCAGATTATGCGGCACTGATCCAGGGAAGCCGCCGGGATGTCCTGCGCCGCTGCAGAGACGCAGAACCGCCCGGCAGAATTCTGATCCTGGCTGACTTCCATGATCAGCTGATGATTCTCTCTGCATTCTTTGAGGCGGAAGGTGAGAAGATCTGGAAAAAATACCGGATGAACGAAAAGGAACTTTACAGATTCAGCAGAACCATGCAGCAGGAACTGCTGGATATGGTCAGCTTCAGTGAAGAGACAGCTGTGCTTTATATCGATTCACTGTGCATGATCAATGATCTGTTCGCGGTGTCATATGCGGATGCCGACGGGCAGATACTCTGCAGGGAATATCCGGACGGTGAATGCTTCACTGCCGGCAGGGAAGCCCCGCTGTGGCTTCCTGCAGAAAACGGCATCGCAAACGCCGTACGGATATCCGGCAAAGCTGCGGATGCGCTGATCAGCAGATGGCAGAATGAAGTGCTGTGAGGACGCATCAGGCAGAACTGCAATAATGTATTGAAAGGAATGAATAATGAGTATTTCTATCTTTGGCTATAATTTACTGGCTCCGGCAGACAATGACATGTTCGCTGAGAAGGCTGACTGCACATTACACGGAAAGCGGACAGCAGAACTTGTCAGAGTGATTCTGCCCGGAGATACGGAGGCGGAAATTGCCGCCTCCGTGCACGATACCATGACGGCGGAAGAGATATCTTCCGAATACGGAGAACGGACGCTGCGCCTGGCGGAGAATATCCGGGGCAGCAGAAAAAGCATCATAAAAAAGATTCCGCATACAGATGACGCGGGAAGATTCCTGATCCTTGCTGATTTCTTCGAGCAGCTGGTTCATCTGGACGAAGTCCTGAATGAAGAAGGAGATGACTTCTGGAAGAAACATAATCTGGATCAGAAAGAACTGAATGACTTCTGCTCGGATATGGAAAAAGCTCTGAGTCTGTATGTGCTGCGGTTTGAAGAATCCAGGGAGATGTTTATCGAAGCCGAAGACATCATGGATGATATCTTCAGCAAATCATACACAAGTGACGACGGGCTGATCATGTACAGGGAATACTATGACGGCAGATGCTTTACAGCAACCCCTGACGATCCGATGTGGCTTCCCGCCGCAGAAGAAATCAGCAGAAAAAACAGAATTGCCACGGACAGGGCAGACAGTATTATTGAGGACTGGTACAACATACTGATTGCGCAGGACGGTGATTCCTGCACTGAAGACTGATTGACCTCCTGCTGCCCGTATGCAGACTGTCAGACAGCCGGATGTGCCCCCGGCTGTCTGACGGAGGGCGGCAGACTGCAGCAATACGATTCTCCGCTGTTGATAAAAAGCATAATATACAGTATCGTGCGATAATAATTATTTAAATATATTATAAAAATAAAAAAACAGAAAATATTTACAAATGATAGATTAATGCTATAATAGGTATTGCCTACAGTAAACGGGCAGTCAACATTTCAATGGCATCGCCGAAGGAAGTGCTGTGAAACTCAGCCCGGCAGATGCAGACGGACAGGCGGATTTCTCACCGCCTGTCTGTTTTATTTTGAAAAGAAGCAGTGAATATGCGGAAAACCGGCAGGATGCTGCGGGGGTGCGACACGGATTTAATAAAAACGATAAACAAAAAGCCATCTCCGCAGCGGCAGATGCCTGCAGGCAGACAATCCGCGGCTTTGAAGATGGTTTTATATTATTTATTCTGTCATGATCCGGATCAGTGATTCCTCCATCTTCGGGAACCACCAGTTTACATATCCGGCTTTTGTCGGGTGGATCGGATCATGCATATACAGATCATAGTCTGCTTTGTCTATGGCATTGAATGCTTCATCGGTATACATATCAATGATGCCGATTCCCCATTTGTCCTGCAGTTCATGCAGGCGCTTTACCATGGCACTGTATTCTGCGCTTTCGTAGTAACTGCCGGTATAGAATACGACCGGGCACTGCCATCTGTCCTGGCAGTAGCTGATAATGTACTCAATGGCGCCTGTGACTGTCTTTGTGTCAAATCCGGAAAGGAAAGTTACCGGGCTGATTTCCCCGAGCGGCATCTTCATGGTTGCGTCATTGGTGGAGAGCTGGCAGACGACACAGTCGAACTGCTTGTTTCTGACCCGCTTCATGCGGCTGATATAGCTGCCTCCGTTTCCGGTAATAAGCAGGGCAAACGGTGAGGTCTTGTCAGTCAGTGTTGTTGCGCTTACTGCTTCCTTGACGGCATTGACGCCGTCCAGATCCCTGAACAGTTCGACAAATGACTGTGCCTGTGATGCGGCACCATAGGTGACGCTGCTTCCAAGGAACAGGATTGTCTTTCCGTTCAGAACATTGGGTGCGTGTTTTGCGAGATTTTCGACATTGTATTTCTTATCGTTGCCGGGCAGTGCGGCAATGTTTTTTTCTCTTTTGGCAAGAAAG
>JAILGV010000102.1 GCA_024696355.1 Solobacterium sp. | reverse complement strand
AATGCCCGTATTATAGAATAATATTCTCTATATTTGATGATATAATGTTATCAAAAGACATTTGTTCACGCAATATGTTTTTCCTGCATTGTCTTGCTCATAAATACATATAAAGCCAATTATATGAGGAGTATGCGTCATGACAGAAAATTCAACTACCTTCTTTGCCAATAAAGCCTGCACTTATTATCCCTGTCATAAAGGTGCAGAAGAACTAAACTGCCTGTTTTGCTACTGCCCGTTTTATCTGGAAGAAAACTGTCCCGGTGAACCGGTCTGGCTGGCTGTCCACGGAAACTGCCTGAAGGACTGTTCTTCTTGCACATTTCCACACAAAGCAGAAAACTTCAGTGTGATTGTAGACTGGATCATTCAGGCGAACACAAAAAGAAAATACAGCGAAGCTGTCTGGGCAAAAGCACATCCTGAAGAGGCGGTCATCAGTGCATAGGATGTACCAGAAAATAGCAGAAGGCTGTCTGCATTACGCAAACAGCCTCTTGATTTCTTCCTCTTTCAGTTTCTGTCCGATCACAACCAGTATCCCCCGCTTTACACTGCGCGGCTGGATCACGGTTGTCCCGGGCGTGCAGTTAACCTCATACCAGGTTTGATCCGTTCCGCGCGCGAATCCCTTGATACGCAGAACCATTCCGTATGTCTCAGGATTTGCAAACAGCTGCTCTGTCTGTTTCCGCAGCCGTTCCGGCTCTGTCCCCTGCACAACGATCATGCTGGTCGTAAACAGTTCCTGATGATTCAGCTCTTCCCGCGCATGCTCCGCAATATGATATCCGCACTGCGCGAGCCAGGCAAAATCTTCATCCGTGAAATCATCCCACGCTTTTCGAATGATCCGCTCTTCCGGAAACGGTTCCGCACCGCGCCGCTGCAGCGCTTTCTGCAGACGGCTGACTGTCTCTTCCACCTTGTTTTCCGGATACAGCTGTGTCTTGCTCACCACGACACTGCCCGCTGCAAGCAGCTGGGAAAACATCAGATAATCCACCTCGTCACTTCCCGCAGCACAGTCCGGTGCCTCGATGGTAATGATCGACCCAATTTCACAGCATTCCCGGACCGACGGCAAATTCATCATTGTAAAAAACTCATCCACATCATAAATTCCGGAAGGTTCGACCAGAATCCTGTCGCATCCGCTCTCCGCGCCGGAAATCAGCATACCGCGGAACTGATCAAATCCGGTGCAGCACATGCATCTGCCGGCCAGATCTTTGATCGGGACATTCAGATCCTTTAGAACCACGGGACCCACGCTGATAGAGCCGAATCCATTCTCAATAATCATGTACTTCTTCCCCGCGCGCGAAAGATATTCCGCATACCGGTGGATAAAGGTTGTCTTGCCGCTCCCTAGAAAACCTGTAATCAAATCAACCTGAACCATACTTCTCAATCCTTTCTGCGTTGAAACCATTCCCGTCACATTCTGTTTTAAATCGCGATGTCCGCGCTTCGGTCGAAAGATACGATCTATTGATCTGTTCACCCTGCTCAGCAAACGCATGGCGATTCTGGCACGCAGACACATCACACCTGGAACGAAAGCAAAACATACCCCAGCAGCAGGCCGCCCATCAGCAGTCCCTGTTTCAGACGGTGCTCCGTGATCAGTCCGACAAATTCGCGCACAGCCGCATTCGGCCAGAAATACCATTTTGTCTTTGCACCCATGCCCTGCGCGCGCATTTTCACACGGCGGGCTTTCAGACCGGCCCGGAATACATGGTAGTTGGTCGTAAAATACGCGACTTTTCCATCCGGATTGACCGCATCGATTTTCTCTTTAGAAAAACGCATGTTTTCCGCTGTGCTCTCAGACTGATCTTCCACAATGATATCTTCCTGCGCCACACCCTGCGCAATCAGATAGTCCCGCATGGAAGCCGCCTCAGACTGCACCTCATTCGGTCCCTGTCCGCCGGAAAGAACAAATACAGCCTGTTTTCCGGTCTCACGCATCTGCCGTTCCCGGAACTTCCGTGCCAGATCCACTCTTCCCCGAAGCAGCGGTGTCGGCGTTCCGTCCTTCCGAATGCCGCATCCGAGCACAATCAGAAAATCCTTATTCCGCTCCGGCACATATTTCGCAGCAATGCTGTCCGCAATAATGGTGCCGATGATCATGCACTCAAAATAGAGATAAAGAACCGCGATCAGGTTCGTAAGCAGTGTACTTCCGCCCAGATACCGGTCCAACGCAAACACAAGGATCTCTCCTGCCACAAGGAAAATCGAGAGCAGGATACCGAGCAGATTTACGAACCGTCTGCCCTCATGCCGGATCAGGGAAATGTTGGAGATGAACAGCAGTACTGAAAACACGACCAGAAACGGCGCTGTAATCAGCATATAGTTTTTTGCGGAATTGTACAGGACGTATAAGATACGTTCCCGCAGCATCCCCTGCGGATCGGTGAAGCTCTGCACGGTAAGATAGATATGCGTCACCAGCAGAAACACGCAGAACAGTCCAAACCCTGCATAAATAATCGTGTTATATGAATATGGATTGTACTGCAGCTGTTTGAAGAATGCATCCCACAGGCAGATAATCATAGCCAGAAAGTACAGTACCAGTATGATTACAGCACCGCGCTGTCGCGCGGGATCTTCCCCGGACAGCAGAACCAGCTGTGTTATCACTGTCAGCACCGCAAGAATGATCAGATGATATAGCTTTGGTTTGATTGCCCTGGTGTCAAATTGTACTCTCACGTTTTCAACCTTCCATATCCTGTCACGATCTCTGTTCATCAGCAGATTGCACGGCACACGAAGTGAGTCTTCCTCCGCTCAGTTCTCCGATGTCTGCGCTCCGCTGCCAAAATATTTCAGACAGAGAATTGTCATATCATCAAACTGCGGCGCGTCAGAGGCAAACGCCGCAACGGATTCCCTGACAGTTTCATCCAGCTGCCGCGGACTTCCGTCCGGTTCCCGGTTCAGTGCCTGCAGCATCCGTTCAGTTCCGAACAACTCATTTTGCGCGTTGTTTGCTTCCGTCACACCGTCTGTATAGACAAATAAAGTATCTCCGGGATCCAAGGAGAATTCTGCCGACCGGAACCGCATGCCTTCCATGGCGGCAAGCGGCATACTGTGCACATCCTTCTCGATCCGGAATAATCCGGTATCGGCTTCTGTACCGCTGCTGCAGCATCTCCGGATTGCAGGATACTCATGTCCGGCATTTGCGTATTGTACGCGCCCGGTCGAAAGTTCAAGAATGCCGATCCACGCCGTAACGAACATCTCTGCCTTATTCTGCGCACACAGATATTCATTCACGTTTGCAAATATTTCAGAGATCTCCCTTGTTCCCTGCTGCGTCTGATTCTGAATGGCCGCCTTCGCGTTGATCATAAACAGCGCCGCAGAAATTCCCTTGCCGGACACATCCGCAATGACAAGTGCCAGATGATCTTCATCGATCAGGAAAAAGTCATAGAAATCGCCGCCGACTTCTTTG
>JAILGV010000081.1 GCA_024696355.1 Solobacterium sp. | reverse complement strand
GGTACTTGGGCGAGCCGATGATCAGTCCGTCGGCTTCACTGATGGCGCCAAGCACCGGCGTCAGTCCGTCCCTGCAGATGCAGCGGCCTTTGAACTGTTCCTTCTTGCAGCCGAAGCATGAAATGCATCCGGTGTATTTTTCCAGCTTGTACAGATCGAATCTCTGTACCTGCGCACCGGCGGCTTCAGCGCCTTTTACAGCTTCACTGATCAGTGTGTCGGTGTTCCATCCTTTTCTCGGTCCGGCATTTACGGCAATGATTTTTCCGGGCATATTGTTTTCCTCCGTCCGTTCTTTACTATAGTGTATTATATATCTTCATATCTTCAGCACTGCATGATCTGCCCGTCTGATAATGAAAGGAGTGCTGCCTGTGAAACTGTATCATACCGGAAAAACGGAAATCCGCCTGCCGGATATTCACCGTGGAAGAAAGAACGCTGATTTCGGACAGGGTTTTTATCTGACGCCTGACAGGGAGTTTACATACCGCTGGGCAGGAAAAGATGCCGTGGTGAATGAATATGAACTGGATGAAAGCGGTCTTGAGATTTACCGATTCAGCCGCACCGAAGACTGGTTTGAGTATATATTTTACAACCGCAGGGCAGTTGACAGGATTTCCGCGGATGTTGTGATCGGACCGATTGCCAATGATACGATTTTCGATACGCTCGGCGTCATCAGCAGCGGCTTCCTGAAGCCCGGAGAAGCAATGCAGCTTCTGATGATCGGGCCGGAATATATCCAGGCGGCAGTTAAAACAGAAAAAGCAGTTTCGCAGCTCCGCTTCATCAGGTCCGAAAGGATCACCCGGCTGGATGAAAGCATCCGCAGGGCAGAGGAAAAAGCGTACCAGACTGCCTTTGCGGAAGTAATGCTGAAGATCACTTCTGAAAGCTGACTGTTCATATGAAGTAAAAAAGAACAGTGCAGGATTTATAATAATAATCAGAGATACAGAAGCAGTTTCAGATAATAAGGAGAGAATATGAACAAAAAGACAGCAGAATTACTGAATGCACAGGTCAACAAAGAGCTTTATTCAGCATATCTTTATCTCGGAATTTCAAAATTCTTCAGCAGGCAGAACCTGCCGGGATTTGCCTCATGGTATAAAGTGCAGGCAGAGGAAGAGCAGGAACATGCCATGAAGATTTATGACTATCTGCTCGATGAGGGAGAAGATGTGGAACTTTCAGAGATCGCGGCAGTCAAGTTTATTCCGAAGGATGCGCTTGAAGCAGTGAAGGAAGCTGACAGACATGAGCACTATATCACTGCCGAGATTGAAAAGATCATGGATGCGGCAGTCAAGGCAAAAGACTACCGGACACAGCTGTTTTTGAACTGGTTCATTACGGAACAGGCTGAAGAGGAAAAGAATTCCGGTGACATGTGCGCAAAGGTTGAGATTCTCGGAAACAGTGCAAAAGACCTCTGGCATCTCGACCGTGAACTCAGCAGCCGTAAATGAACAAAACGGTTTTTGCAGTACTTACGGCATTTGTCATGATTGCCGTTTCGAGATTCATTATCAGGATTGTCGATGCCACAGTGCAGATCGATGATGATATCGGTGTGCTTCTGCTTCTGACGGCAGCCGTCAATGTGCTGATCATTGCGGCAGGCCGCAGACTTTACATCAGACTGAACAGCAGAGATATTTCTTCGGGAAAAAACCCGCATGCATAGGACAAGGGAGAACAGGATATGATTTATGATTTCAAGATTATGACAGGCAGAGGAGAGGAACTGAATCTTGCGGATTACAAAGGAAAGGTGATTCTGGTCGTCAATACTGCCACCGGCTGTGGATTTACACCGCAGTACGCGCCGATTGAACAGCTGTACAAAGACTATCACGACAAGGGACTTGAGATTCTTGACATTCCCTGCAACCAGTTCGGAGGACAGGCGCCGGGCACCGATGATGAGATTCATGAATTCTGCACAATGCATTTCAACACCACTTTCCCGCAGATGAAAAAATCGGACGTCAACGGGCCGAATGAACTGCCGCTTTACACATGGCTGAAAGCGCAGAAGGGCTTTGAAGGCTTCACGGCGCATCCGTACAAGGAACTTCTGGAGAAGATGTTCGCCGAAAAGGATCCCGACTGGGACAAAAAGTCTGATATCAAGTGGAACTTCACGAAGTTCGTCATTGACCGGGAAGGCAATGTTATTGCCCGCTTTGAACCGACTGCCGACATGGCTGAAGTAGAGGAATGCATCAAATCACTTCTGTAACATGAAAGAGAACCTTCCCGGATCCGGGAAGGTTCTTTTCTGTCTGTGCATCAGAAATCATCATTTCCGCCTGTTCCGGGATGGTTGAAGAGGCGGTGGATCATCAGTGCCACATTGTGGGCGGTTTCGCGCTTTCCGTCCTCCTCCCATTTCAGAAATGAATTCAGGAGGCCTCCTGCATATGCATACAGTTCGTACATATGCAGTTTTTTCTGCGGGAGGATATTCTTCATCATATATTCATTGACGGCATCGATCAGCACCGTATACAGACCGTGTCTGTTCAGGCTCAGAAAATACCGTGAGTATCTGTCAAAGTAATTGAGGGAGAATTCTATATGTTCAAGACGCATGAAAACATCGGGATTTTCCGCTTCGCCGCCTTCGATCATATATCCCGTAACGATAATGTCCAGATAGTCGCAGAGTGCATCATACAGGTTTTCGTAATACCGGTAAAAAGACATGCGCGATACCCCGGCAATCTTTATTACGTCAGTGATCCTGATTTCGGAAAACTCTTTGTTTTCCAGTTCATCCAGAATTGCGTTGCCGATTGCCATGCGTGTTGATACGGTTCTGCTGTTCAGAGTTGTTTTGATTTTCATAAGTGTTACACATTAACCTGTTCTGTAACAAATGTTACGTTTTCCGCCCTTTTGTACATTTTAACATGACGGAAAAGCACATACAATTTCCGTGTTTATTCAGGAGGGCTGATTATGAGAATTATTGCGGATTCATCCTGTGACCTGTACTCCCTGGACTTTCCGGATTTCAGGACAGTGCCGCTGACGGTGTACACTGATGAGAAAAGCTTCACGGATGACACATCACTGAATATTAAAGAAATGCTGGACTATCTTGCGGCATACAAAGGCCGTTCGTATACTTCATGCCCGTCTGCGGACGCATGGATGTCTGCTTTTGAGGGAGCATCGGAGATCTTTGTATCGACTGTGACGAGTGCTCTGTCGGGCTCCTACAACAGTGCCGTGCTTGCGGCGCAGATGTACCGGGAGGAACATCCGGAAGTTAAGATTTCCGTCATTGATTCCCTGTCAACCGGAGCCGAGGAGGCGCTTCTTCTTTACAAACTTGCGGAGCTTGCCGGCAGCGGACTGCCGTTTGAGGCTGTCGACGAGAAGATCCGTGCGTATCTGAAGCGTTCACGCCTGTTCTTTTCCTTCTTCTCCCTTCATAATCTGAGCCAGAACGGCAGAGTCAGCAAAGCTGCCGCTGCGGCTCTGTGCATGCTGAATATTTCCGTAATCGGAACAGCATCACCGGAAGGGAAGATCAGCGTGACGGGAAAGGCCAGAGGAGAACGGAAATCCATGCACAGACTCCTCAGTGAAATCAAAAATGCCGGATACTCCGGCGGCAGGGCCGTGATTACGCATGTTGAAAGCGAAGATGCGGCGGCACTGCTGAAAGAAGAAGTGCTGAAGGAATATCCGGGGGCTGACCTGCGGATTCTTCCGGCGCGCGGACTCTGCAGCTATTATATGGAGCGGGGCGGCGTCGTCATCAGCTGTGAAATTTAAAAGACCGCAGGATTATTCCTGCGGCCAGTTATATACGCGGTCAAGAATCTGATAGAGGGCAAGGCCCGGATCTTCCCTCATGCCGGTATGCACGCCGAATTCCATCACCTGCGAAGAGTCGGGAGACTGTTCGAAACCGGTCAGCGCACCGCTGTTGGGATCGCCGTTTCTGACGAAGTTCACCCAGTACTGATGCATGGTTTCCGCCAGCTTCCGGTCCTCTTCCGTATACAGCTTTGAATCATCCGGTATGACATTGAAGCTGTAGACAAGTTCACCGCTGTGCCAGCATCCGAGCCGGCCGTTGTCTTTTGTAAACAGGTATTCCCAGCTGGGGATGCCGTTTTCTTTTTCCAGACGGTTCAGGCAGTAGTGGGAATAATTGAAGAATACCGCACCGTATATTTCCGCCCAGTATCTGTCAGCTTCCTCATCTGTCTGCGGATGATACAGAGCCAGGACATCATCAGCGTATTCTCCCGTCCATCTGCGGACTTTCTCTTCGAAATTCTTCAGATCTGCCCGGGAGAAAAGAATGAACGGACCGCTTTCTTCGGCATTGAAGCCGTGAAGCACGGCTTCCTCGTTATGAATGCCCTGCTTTCTTAAATTGTAAGGTGTATCGGGCAGAACATAGCCGTCAACGGTAATATGATGCTGGGTTTCCTGTTCTGACACGATCGTTTCCGCCGGAATCTTTCTGAGTTCATCCAGCGAAGCACAGCCGTATTTTTCCATGAGTCTGTTTCCCGAGGCAAGGGCTTCATCAAACAGTCTGTAGGAATGCGGCGGTTCCGCGGATGACACCGACGAGCTTTCCAGAACAGCCCTGCGGAACAGTCCGGAGGCCAGCGGTGATACGCATAATGCATCCACGCATACTGCGCCTGCGGATTCGCCGATGATTGTAACGTTGCCGGGATCACCGCCGAAGTTTCCGATGTTTTCCTTAACCCATTCCAGTGCCCTGATCTGATCAAGGAGTCCGAAATTGCCGGCAGTTCCTTCCTCTGAAATCATTTCCTCCGAGGCAAGAAAGCCGAATACACCCAGACGGTAGCCCATATTGACCGTGATGATTCCGTCCTTTGCGAATCCTTCGCCGCTGTAGTCGGCGTACCACGGCTGTCCTGTTTTCAGCGAGCCGCCGTGGATATATACCGCCACCGGTGCCTTTTCGACGTTTCCGGCGGGCTTCCAGATATTCAGGTACAGACTGTCTTCGGAAGCTGCCTCCCGGAAGTTGTCGTTCAGGGAGATTTTGTAGTCATGATAGCCGATGATCCTGGTCAGCGAACCGATGACAGGCAGATTCTGCGTCTGCATTGACATGGGGGCGAAGGTATCGCATTCAAGCACGCCTGACCACGGCTGCGGATCCTGCGGCTTTTTCCAGCGCAGATCACCCACGGGAGGGGCGGCGTAGGGAATGCCGGCAAACAGTTCGACGCCGCTGTTCAGCACAACACCTCTGACATCCCCGTATGATGTGCTGTAAATATCCGTTTTCTGCGGATTCCTGCTGTCAGCTGCGGGAACGCGTTTGACCGGCGGCCAGCTGGCAAATACAATACAGATACAGAGCACAAGCCAGCAGAGCACCGCTGCACCACGTGCCCAGCGGCTCCATGTGCCCATGCGTTTTGCCGACAGGAAGACCATTCCTGCCGCGGCTGCCGCGAAGAACAGCCAGCCGGCCGTTGTGTTTTTGTTCAGTTCCAGAACAGCAGCTGTCAGTACGCTGATCAGAACTGTAAATATCCATCCTGTAATATGCATGATTCATTACCCCATGAAATTTTAGATGCCGGCGGCGGAATATGTCCAGCTAAAAGCATCATGTGCCGGATGCATATGTGCAGATGAAGCGCACGGTAATCATGTAAGATAACAGAGCAGTACTTCCGCGAAAGACAGCACAGTTAAGAAAACTGAAAACGGAGACCGATATGAAAGAACATGAAGACATTACCATTGAACTGATACAGTTGAATGAGCATAATCCCGATCTGAAGGAACTGCTGGAAAAGTCGATTGCACAGGCAGGAAAACTGAATCCGGATCCCGACACAAATCCGGTGAGAGATCTTGAAGGATACTATGCATTTATTGACAGAAACTACCGCCTGATGCCGTGGAGGATCAGCCCTTCAAAGGATTTTGACAGTCTGTACGAACGGATTGATCAGGGAATGGGATGTCTGTATTTTGTGTGCTGTCAGCCGCTTGACGAGCTAAAGGGCAGAGGATATTACCACAACAGTCTGATTTATCATGAACCGTTCAGAAGCTGGTTTATCCGCTTTCTGTCTGTCAGCGGGGAGTTTCTTTCCACGGAGGATTCATGGAAAGACAGATACTATCAGAAAGTGCTGGCCAATCCTGATTTTCATCTGGACGATGACACCTATGAAAGTCCGGAAAACTGGAAGACATTCAATGATTTCTTTGCAAGAAGACTGAAGGACCCTTCCCGCAGGCCCATGGATTCCCCGGATGACTGCAGTGTCATTGTTTCGCCGGCAGATTCCGTGCCGCAGGGCATATGGGAAATCGGCAGTGACAGCAAAGTGATTGCCCACGGTCAGACGGAACAGGCCGGATTAAGGATCAAGACCGGAACGCTCAGGGATGTTTCCGTACTGCTCGGAAACAGTGCGTATGCAAAGGCATTTGCCGGCGGCAGAATGACGCATACGTTTCTTGATATCAATGATTATCACAGATATCACTTTCCGGCCGGAGGCAGGATTCTTGAGTCGTTTGTCATATCCCAGGACAGTGCGCCGGGCGGCGTCATTACATGGGTTCCGGAAGAGAACCGCTACAGGGAATTCTTTACGGAAGTATTCGGCTGGCAGTCCATCGAAACCAGGGGCGTTCTGGTGATGGAAGCCGAAGGCGGCGGACTGATGGCTGTTGTCCCGGTGGGAATGTGTCAGGTGGCATCTGTCAATTTTGAAAATAATGCCGCAGCCGGAATGACCGTGAAAAAAGGAGATCCGCTGGGCTGGTTCATGTTCGGAGGAAGTGATATTGTTATGCTGTTCAGTGAGGATATGCATTTTGAAATGACTGCTGAGGCAGGAAAACATATCCTTACCGGTAAGGAATACGGAAGAACCGGAGGAAACAGAAAATGAAAGTGACATTTTTCGGTACGACAACACTGCTGTTCGATGACGGGAAGGATCAGATCCTGTTTGATGCACATATGACAAGGCCCTCACTGATGAAATATATTTTCGGCAGTGAACCGACCGATACGGCTCTCGTGGATGAAAAGCTGAAGCTTCATCACGTGGACCGTCTGCGTGCGATTTTCATTTCCCACACACATCACGATCATGTGATGGATGCGCCGTATATTGCCCGGCAGTGCGGGGCGAAGATCTACGGCTCGGCTTCCGCAATGAATGTGGCAAGAGGCGGTGACGTCAGTGAAGACCGGCTCGTGCAGTTTGAGGCAGACGGCGTTTATGAAGTCGGCGGCTTCCGGATCAAAGTGATTCCGTCCCTGCATTCAAAGCCTACGGTTCTGAACAATGACCTGGGTCAGACGATTGACAAACCGCTCAGACAGCCGGCAAGGCTGCGTGACTACAAGGAGGGCGGTTCATATGATTTCTATGTGGAGGCTGAAGGGAAACGCTTTATGATACGTCCGAGCTTCAATTACATTGAGGGACAGATGGACGGATACCGGGCGGATGTGCTCTTTCTGGGTGTTGCGGGTCTGCAGAAGGCCGATGAGATGACGGAGAAGAAGTTCTTCAGCGAGACGGTTGACAAACTGCAGCCGGAACTTGTTATCCCGCTTCACTGGGACAATTTCTTCTCGCCGCTGACAAAGCCGGCAAAGGGAATGCCGAAGCTGATCGAAAAAACAGAGACTGTGTTCTTCAAACTGGCACGCTGCTGTGAGGCAAGGGACATCAGCTGCCTTGTGCAGATTCCCGGCACAAGCATTAAAATCTGAAAAAAAACGAGGTCTGATTTTCCTGCCGGGGAAGGTCAGGCCTTTCCTGTTTCAAAAAGGAAAATCAATAAATCAGATCATGCCTCAGGAGGAAAGCAGAATATCGGATACATGTCTGTGCAGATAAGCAAAATAATGTTTCCTCTGCCGGAATCCTGTTAAAATATCTAACATGCACAAGCAGAGAACGATCGATATGCTTCATGGACCCCTGGTCCGCAATATCCTGATTTTTTCCTTCCCGCTGATGGTTTCAAACCTGCTTCAGATTGCCTTCAATGCCGCAGATACGATTATCGTCGGAAAGTTCTCCGGACAGACGGCACTCGCAGCGGTGGGCGCCACGGGCTCCCTTGTAAATCTGATCGTTTCACTGTTCAACGGCCTCGGGATCAGTTCCAATATCGTGATTGCCAGACAGATCGGCAGAAACGAAAAGGAACGGATTTCCGCTTCCGTGCACACGGCATATTTTCTTGCCCTGGCGGGCGGTGTTCTCCTGACGGCTGTCGGCTTTTTCCTTTCCCCGGTTCTGCTCGGACTGATGGGCACACCCGACAATATCATTCATCTCAGCGTGCTTTACCTCAGGATTTATTTCGTGGGATCGCTGCCGATGCTGATATATAACTTCGGCGCTGCGATTCTCAGGTCGGGCGGAGATACGGCAAGGCCTACGTTTTATATGATGGTCAGCGGCATTCTGAATGTCATACTGAACCTGATCTTTGTCATCGGACTGAAAATGAGTGTTGCCGGTGTAGCTGCGGCGACCGTTATTTCACAGACCGTATCGGCCTTGATGATTACAAGAGCACTGCTGAATGAAACCGGGAATCTGAAGCTGGACTTCAGGAAACTTCAGCCGGACAGGGAACTGACCGGACTGATTATGCGGATCGGCATTCCGGCGGGTCTGCAGGGCATGATGTGGGCCATTTCCAATGTTGCGGTGCAGTCAGCAGTAAATTCCTTCGGTTCGGTTGTTGTGGCAGGCAATGCCGCTGCGGCGAATATCGAATCATTTGTATATATCGGAATGGGCGCCTTTAATTCGGCGGCGATTACGTTTACTTCACAGAATGCCGGAGCCGGAGACAAGGCGAGAATCCGCAGGATCTTTCATACCATCCTGGTTATGATGATCATTGCTTCATGGTCGACCGGTGCCCTGGCATGGTATTTCGGAAGAACACTGCTGTCTTTCTATACCAATGACCCTGCGGTTGTGGATGCCGGCATGGTCAGAATGTGGTATATCGTCTTCTGGCTGTTTATCAACGGAATTCTCGATGTGCCTGCCTCTTCCATGCGCGGCATGGGCTTTTCGGCACTTCCGACCTTCATGATGCTCGTGGGCATTGTCGGTGTAAGGCTGGTTTACATTCAGACAGTATGGAGGGCAAATCCGACGCTGCCTGTTCTGTACTTCTGCTTCCCGCTGTCATGGGTGATCACCACCGTGCTTCAGTATCTGTTCTGGAGACGATGCTTTATAAACTTTACGGCATAATTTATAACGCTGAGGAGGAACCATATATGAAGAAACTAGGTTTTGGAACGATGCGCCTGCCTCTTTTGAACCCGGATGACCCTTCAAGTATTGATCTGAATCAGTTCATGAAAATGACTGATATGTTTCTGGAAAGAGGCTTCACGTATTTTGATACGGCCTATCCCTATCATCAGGAATGCTCCGAGGATGCAGTGAGAAAAGCACTGGTGGAAAGATATCCCCGTGACAGTTATCTTCTGGCAGACAAAATGCCGATTATCAGAGTCCGTGCATCCGAAGACTACGCAAAGTTCTTTGCAGAACAGCAGAAACGCTGCGGAGTGGAGTATTTTGATTATTACCTGCTGCACAACATGGGCAGGGACCGCTATATCGAAACGGAAAAGCACGGCGGATTCCAGTTTATTCAGAAGCTGAAGGAACAGGGATACGCAAGGAAAATCGGATTTTCCTTCCATGACGATGCCGAAACGCTGGACCGTATTCTCAGCGAGCATCCGGAGGTCGACTTTGTCCAGATCCAGCTGAACTACCTTGACTGGGACGGCGGTGTTGCCCAGTCCGGAAAATGCTACGAAACAGCTGTGCGCCACGGCAAGGACGTCACTGTCATGGAGCCGGTGAAGGGCGGAACCCTGGCAAAGCTGCCGGATGAGGCAATGAAGCTGTTCAGTGAATTCTATGAAGGACAGGAGCCGCTTCCTTCTCCTTCCTCCCTTGCAGTCAGATATGCGGCTTCGCTGCAGCATGTAAAGACAGTTCTCAGCGGCATGAGCAGTCTGGAACAGCTGGATGACAATACTTCGTATATGTCTGATTTCAGACAGTTAAGCCAGGACGAACGTGAACTGGTTGAAAAGATTACGGCAGTCCTGCGCCGCACGGTCAGGGTGCCGTGCACGTCCTGCCGCTACTGCATGGAGGAATGCCCGATCAGTGTGAATATTCCCGAGTATTTCGGTCTGCTCAACCTGCATGCCGTGACCGGAAAAAAGACAAACATGTACTATAAGCGTTTTTCCATGAATCATGCAAAAGCATCCGAATGCCTGAAATGCGGCAGATGCGAAGCGATCTGCCCGCAGCACATTGAGATCAGAAAATTCCTTGAGGAATTTGCACAGCTGTATGAAGAGGAATGATATGAAGCGGATCCGTTTTGCGGTTGTCGGTTCGGGATGGCGTGCGCTTTACTACATCAGGGCGGCACAGCGTCTTTCCGGAATCTTTGAAATATGCGCGGTACTGTGCAGGTCAGAGGAAAAAGCTGCTTACATGGCGGAAAAGCATCATGTTCCCGCGGTGACCTCTGAGGAGGAATTAATCAGCCGGAATCCGGAGTTTGTTGTTGTGTCCGTCAAAAAGGATGCGGCGGCGGACGTGGTGCTGAAGTGGATGGAAAAGGGCTTTGCGGTGCTTGCGGAAACACCGTGCGCACTTGACAGGGAAACGGTTCTCCGTCTGCGTGAGGCGCAGGAAAAGGGCGGAAGGCTGGTAATTGCCGAGCAGTATCTCAGGTATCCGCAGATGGCTGCGGTGTCGTCTCTTGTGCGCAGCGGCATCATCGGAGAGCCTTCTTACCTGTATCTGTCCTCTGCACATGAATATCATGCGTTCAGCCTGATGCGCGGACTGCTGGGGATTCCGTGCAGCATGCCGTTTGGCGTAAAGGCACAGACCTTTGAATATCCGTCTGTTCTTACCAACAGCCGGTATGAGGAATTCCGTGACGGCAGGACGGCAGTTATGAGCCGTACGGCTGCCGTATTCCGCTTTGAAAACGGCAGAACATGTCTGTATGATTTCGACTCCGACCAGTACCGTTCTGCGATCCGCAGCAGTCATTTCAGACTGCAGGGGGAACGGGGAGAAATCAGTGATGACGAAGTGCGCTGGCTGGATGAAGACAATGTTCCGCATTACGGAAGAATACATACGGAATACCGGACCGTTCTGTATGATGATGAAAATCCCAACCTGCGTCAGTGCCGGGAGGTGACAGAGATTTCTTTCCGGGACAGGATTCTGTATACACCGGAGTCCGGACCTGCCGGACTGCCGGAAGATGAGACCGCTGTCGCATCACTGCTGAAGGGAATGCATGAATATGCATCCGGAGGTGAAAGCCCGTATCCGCTGAATGAAGCGCTGGCGGATGCCTATGCGGCAATCCTGCTGAGAGAGGCTGCGGAGAGCGGACGGGAAGCTGCTTCGGAATCTGAGTATCTGAAGAAATAAAAAAAGAGAGGCTGTCTGACAGGAGTCAGGCAGCCTTTATGCGTTTTACAGGACGTGCACGCTTGCGGGATCAAATGCAACGAATGCCCTGTCTCCCACGTTGTAGATCTTTTTGTTCTTCGGATTGAAATCCGTGATCTTGACCAGGTCGTCTCCGACCATGACATGATAATTCTGATAGTTGCCCATGAAGCAGGACAGGATGACTTCGCAGGGAAGCTGTCCCTTGTCTGCGACTACGGCACCTTCCGGTCTTAATACGAGCGTGCACTCATCGCCTTCGTGCCTGTCTTTCAGGTCGACAACTTTTACAGCGTTTCCGCCGATATCAACGGTGCCTTCACTTCCGGATACGGATGTGAGCTTTCCCTTGAGGAAGTTTGCTTCACCGATAAAGTCTGCGACGAATTCACTCTTCGGATGATAGTAGATTTCCTGCGGTGTACCCATCTGGGCA